>NZ_WKEE01000029.1:0-59564 GCF_021605635.1 Stenotrophomonas sp. PA-6-5C | reverse complement strand
GGGTGGGTTCGCGGGGGTGTCCGCGGCATGGATGCCGCGGCCAAGCCCCCATGGATGGGTTCACGGCGTCCCCCGCGAACCCACCCCGCCCGGCCAAGCGAGGCTTTTGATCTACGCGACCAACCAAGCCACGAGGGGCTCAGCCGTTGGCTTTCGCCTTCGCGTCCCGCGCAGCCTGCTGCTCGACCAGCGTCAGCGCCACGTTGTCACGCAGGTACGCCGGCTCGACCTTCTCCGCAGCAATGCCTTCGCCACGTGCGAACGCCGGCACCGCCAGTGCCAGTACATCCGCTGCATGCGGCAGCGCCGTTGCATCGAAGCGGCGCAGGCCAGCCCCCAGCTGCGCGACCAGCGCGCCCTCGGCCGCGGCAAACCCGGTGCCGACGCCGTAGACGGACGCAGCATCCGGCAACGACACCGCCGCCGGCACGCACACGCGCTCGGCATCCCGCGCCACCGGCAGTCCATCCACGCGCTCGAAGCGTGCCACGTACAACTCGCCCATCCGCGCATCGATCGCCGACAGGATCTGCTTCTCTTCCATCGGTGCGCGCAATGCCAGCACCTGCAGCGTCGACACCGGCAGCAATGGGCGATCCAGCGCCAGCGCGATGCCCTGTGCCAAGGCGATCGCCAGGCGCACACCGGTGAACGCACCGGGACCGCGACTGAGCGCGATGCCGTCCAGCTGGCGGCGGCTGATGCCGGCTTCGGCGAGCAGTTCCTCCGCCCACGGCAGGCTCAGTTCGGCGTGCCGGCGGGGGGCGATCTCGAAGCGCTCCAGTACCTGCCCATCAACATGCAGGGCTACGGAACAGGCTTCGGTGGCGGTTTCAAAGGCGAGCAGTTTCATCGGATCGGGTCAGAACAGGGGGAACGTGGCACCGGGAACCGGCTCCGGGCCCGCCACGGGGGCGGTCGGGGCTGCAGCATCTGCCACGGGCGCCCATTGTGGCGCAAAGAAGGCCTGCACATCGGCCAGTGCCCGGGTTCGCCGGAACGGCGGCAGCGACTGCAGGAAAACCTTGCCATAGCCACGGTTGAGCAGGCGCGGGTCGCACAGTACCAGCACACCCCGGTCGGTCTCGCTGCGGATCAGTCGGCCTACGCCCTGCTTCAGGGCAATGACCGCCTGTGGCAACTGCTCGTCGCGGAACGGATTGCCGCCCTGGGTACGGATTGCTTCCAGCCGCGCTTCATACACCGGATCATCGGGCGTGGCGAAAGGCAGCTTGTCGATCACCACCACGCTCAATGCCTCGCCAACCACATCCACGCCCTCGCGGAAGCTGGCCGATCCCAACAGCACGCCATTGCCCGATTCACGGAAACGCTGCAGCAGGGTCGCGCGCGGCGCTTCGCCCTGCACGAACAGCGGCCAGGGTCCATCACGCAAGGCCTCGGCTGCTTCGCGCAGCGCACGATGCGAAGCGAACAACAGGAACGCCCGGCCCTGCGACGCCTGCAGCACCGGACGCAGCACCTGGATCAGTGCGGTTCCGAAACCGCGTGCGGCTGGATCGGGCAAACCTTCAGGCAGATAGCACAGTGCCTGCTCGGGCCAGTTGAACGGGCTGGGCTGCACAAGTGTCTGCGGATCGTCCAGGCCCAGGCGCGTGGCGATGTGCTCGAAGCCGCCGCCAACGGTCAGCGTCGCCGAGGTGAAAATCCATGCGGCATGGCTGCGCTCGCGATGTTCGCGCAGCGGCGCGGACACATCCATCGGCGTGCGCTGGCAGCGGAAACCGCGCGGGGTCAATTCGTACCAGAGCACGTCGCCGGCGGCGGCGCTCGTTTCGGCGGGATCGGCATCGAAGTCGAGCGCGGGTTCTTCATCGCCCAGCCAACGGCCCAGCCGCGAAATCGCCTCGCGCGCGCGCGCATGGCAGGCATCCAGGCCGGCAGCGGCTTCGCGCAACGGTTGCAATGCCTGCTCCAGCACCACCAGGCTGGACATCACCGCATCGAAACCCTCGCGTACCTGCGGCATCGCCAATGCCCGCCACTGCGTACCGCGCGCGGGCAAGCCTTCCATCGCAGCACGCAGCGCAGACAAGGCCTGCTGCAGATGATCGACCGGTTCCTGCAATGCCGACTGCGCGCCCCCCACGCCGCGCGCTTCAACCAGACAGTCACGGCCCAGCTCCTGCCAGGGGCGCATGCCGAAGCCTTCGCCGAAGAACTGCGCGGCCAGCTCGGGCAACTGATGGGCCTCGTCGATGACGAAGGCCTGCGCACCGGGCAGCAGCTCGCCGAAGCCCTCCTGCTTCAGCGCGAGATCGGCGAGCAGCAGATGGTGGTTGACCACGACCAGGTCGGCGGCCTGCGCACGCTGGCGGGCACGCACGACGAAGCAGTCATCCCAGAAGGGGCACTCGTTGCCCAGGCAGTTGTCGACGGTGGAGGTGACGATCGGCAGCAGCGGCGAGTCATCGGCCAGGCCATCGAGTTCAGCGATATCGCCCGAATCCGAGCGCCCCGACCAGGCCAGGATGCGCTGGAACTGTGCCGCTTGTTCCGGGCTGGAAAAACGCGGCTCACCGCGTGCCTGCTGCAGGCGATAGCGGCACAGGTAGTTGCTGCGTCCCTTCAGCAACGCGCTGCGCAGTCCGACGCCCAGCGCCTGGCGCACGCGCGGCAGGTCACGGTGATAGAGCTGGTCCTGCAGCGCGCGGGTACCGGTGGAAATGATGGTGCGCATTCCGGACAGCAGCACCGGCACCAGATAGGCAAAGGTCTTGCCGGTGCCGGTACCGGCTTCGGCGAGCAGCAGGTCGCGCTGCTGCATCGACGCGGCAATGGCCTCGGTCAGGCGCAGCTGCGCAGGACGCGGGACGAATGCATCCAGGTGGGAGGCGAGCGCGCCGCCTTCGCTGAGGGCTTCGCGGCTGGCATGGACAAGGTCGGACATCAGGTGGAAAGGATACCCGGCCGGGCGCTGCCCGGCACCCGTTTCAAGCCAGAGCACAGGCAAAAGCAACGGCAACAGCGTTTGTTCATGGCTCTGGGTTGCTACGTGCTGGGGCGGGTCGGACGGGGCAGGCAGGACACGCCGTGAACCCATCCATGGGGGCTCGATGGCGCCATCCATGGCGCCAACGGTCCTGCAGGCCCACACCGCCCCACCCTCGACAGTTTCCCGGTGACGGAATGCAAAGGCAGAGCGGAAGCGGTTGGTTTGACGGGAAAGTAGAAGGGGTCGGAGCCGTTTTCCTTTGGAAAACGGTTCCGACCCCTCAGCGAGCACGCACAGCGCGCGACCCGCGTTTGAGTTTGATTTTGTTCTTGCCTGCGGCGGCCACAGGAAACTGTCCGTGGCCGGGTGGATGGGCTGGACAGGGGCGTGAGCCGCATGGATGCGGCGACCGAGCTTACATGGACGTACTTGCAGCGCCCCCTGCCCAGTCCATCCACCCGGCCAACCCACATCAGGCCATCAGCCCGCCCGCCGCAGAGGGGGCAGCGCCCGATGGAGGGGAATACCTCAGTACCGCTTGATCCCCGGCACCGTGCAACCTTCAATCTGCGCATGCGCGGACACCGCATTCTCCTTCTCGGCCCGCGCCAGGCGCGCCTGTTCAATCGTCGCCCAGTGCCGGCGGCACAGCGGCCCCGTCTTCGAACCCAGGTCCACGGCCTTGCGTGCGAACGTTTCCGCCTCCGCCCACTGGCCCTGCAGCAGCGCCAGTTCCGCGCGTTCCTGCAATACCGACGGATCACCGGCCACGATCTGCAACGCCTGGTCCAGGCTGCCGGCCGCGCCGGCCAGATCATTGGCCTGGCGCTGGGTCAGCGCCGTCTGCCGCAGATCCTCCACCTGCGAATCACGCAGCGGCTGCACCGACAGTTCCTTGTCATCCGGGCCAGCTGCCGCTTCCACGGCTGCCAGCCGCTGTGCAGGCGTGGTGGTGTCCACCGGCTTGACCACCTGCGGCGCGCTGCTCACGCAGGCCGCCAGGGCCAGGGTGAGGCCACTCAGGACCAGGGGCTGGAACAGCGAACGGATAGTCATCGGCATCATCGGCTTGGAGGAGGAGTCGCGGCAGCAGGTGCTGCGGCAGGTTCAGCGGCGGGTTCCGGTTTACGGTCGAGGCCGAACCAGCTGCGCCAACCGCCGCCCTCGCCTTCGGCACCGCCCTGCGCGTCCGGCAAGGCGGCCGGTGCGCACGGCTCGTAAGCCGGCGCATAGCCGACCACGAACGGGAATCGCCGTGCGCCGGGGCAGCCTTCGTCAGTGCTGTTGGTCCCGGTCGCTGCGACCGGTTGCCAGTCAAGGCCCTTGTTGCTGACTTTCAGCGGCGCGGTCGGCAGGCGCTGGAAGATGCCTGACCAGACGCGCATCGCGCCGGTGGCGCCGTACAGGCCGGCCTGTTCGTTCTGGTCGTTGCCCATCCAGATCACCGCCAGGTGATCGCCGGTGTAACCGGCATACCAACTGTCGCGGCCATCATTGGTGGTGCCGGTCTTGCCGGCCGGCTGCAGGCGGGCCAGGCCATCGGCGTTCAAACGCTGCGCGGTACCACTGGCCACCACCTGCTGCAGGCCGATGCTGATCAGGTTGGCGGCGATGGAGTCACCTTCCTGTGCCGGTGCAGGCGTCTTGTCGTAGCGCTTGAGCAGCTTGCCCTGCGGATCAAGGACGCCACGCACCGCGTGCAGCGGCTGGATCTCGCCACCCGATGCCAGGAACTGGTACAGCTGCGCCATCGCGTACGGGCTCTGGTCGGTCGAGCCGAGGATCACCGCCGGATTCGGCTCGGCCTTGATGCCGGCCAGCACATGGATCAACTGGGTCACCCGCTCCGGCCCAACCTGCATGCCCACGCGTACCGTGGCCTGGTTGTAGGAGTGGGCGAGCGCGTCGATCAGGCGCACGGCGCCGTGGCTGCGGTTGTCCGCATTGCCGGGATTCCAGTTGCGGCCGCGGCTGAGCTGCACGGTCACCGGCGAATCGTCGACCCAGCTGGCCAGCGAATAGCGGTCCGGCTGCGCGAGCGCCAGCAGGTACACGAACGGCTTGAGCAGCGAGCCGACCGGGCGCTGCGCCTCGATGGCGCGGTTGAAGCCGACCTCGGACACTTCGCGACTGCCGATCACCGCCACCACGTCACCGTTGTGCACGTCGGTCATCACCAGGCCGGCCTGCAGCTCGGGGCGACGCTTGCTTTCCAGCGACTTGATGGTGCGCGTGACCGCGCCTTCGGCATAGGCCTGCGCGGAAGGCGACATGCCACTCATCACGCTCAGGCCGGCGCCCTGCAGGGCCGATTCCGGGTAGTCGTGGCCAAGCTGGCGACGCACCAGGTCGACGTAGGCCGGGAAGCGGTTGGCTGCCACCAGCCCCGGGGTCTTGGGCACGCCCAGCGGCGCCTTCAATGCACGCTGGTACTCGGCATCGTCGATCAGGGTCGCCTCGTGCAGTTTGCCCAGCACGAAGTTGCGACGGTCCAGCGCACGCTCGGGATTGCGCCGCGGGTCGTAGTAGGACGGCCCCTTGACCAGGCCGATCAACAGCGCGATCTGCTCGGTTTCCAGCGAGGAAAGATCGCGCCCGAACCAGAACTCGGCACCGGAGGACATGCCGTGGATCGCCTGGCTGCCGCGCTGTCCCAGATATACCTGGTTGAGGTAGGCCTCGAAGATGGTGCGCTTGTCATAGCGCGCTTCCATGATCAACGCGTACAGCACTTCGTTGAATTTGCGGGTGACGGTCTGTTCCTTGCCGATGCCGAGCAGGCCACTGCGGGCCAGCTGCTGGGTCAGGGTGGAAGCGCCCTGGCGGCTCTGCCCACCGGAGCGGACCGTCACCCAGACCGCGCGCGCGATGCCGGACAGATCGATGCCGTGATGGCGGTTGAAATCCTTGTCCTCGACCGCCTGCAGGCCAGTGACCAACAGGTCCGGGGCCTCGTTCATGCGGATCAGGCGGCGTTCTTCCTGCTTCTGCCCATACAGCGTGGCGATGCGCGCAGGATCCATGCGGGCCGCCTTCAGCGCCTTGCGGCTGTCGGCGTCGCGCAGCGAGGCGATGCTGCCGCCGGACAGCGACAGCTCGACCCGACGCGCGGCGACCTGGCCATCGACATCGTTGTAGCCGCGGCTGGAAATGACGAAGCGGCCGCCCTGCACCGCATAGGTTGCCGGCTCCTTGCCCTGGCCATCATCGCGATAGGCCGAGGCGGCCAGTTCGGTCTTCAGGGTCGCCGCATCCATCGCCTTGCCGGGCATCAGCACCAGCGGCCGTGCATAGACGCGCGTCGGGATCTGCCAGCGCAGTTCACCGAAACGTTGCGTCACCTGTTGGTTCAGGTACAGCGTATAGGGGATCAGGAAACCCAATCCCAACGCGACCGCCGCCATGCTCCAGGTGATCAGCCGTCGGCGCCAGAGCGGACCGGTGTCCTGCTGGTCGTCGTCGAAATCGTCGATATCGTCTGAATCGTAGCGTCGGGGCACGGGAATGCGACAATGTAGGGTCTGGCGAGTCTACCCCAGCCGCTGCGGCAGGCGAATTCTCCCGGCCCCCCTGCTTAAGCTGGAGTTGCACCCGGATGGCGATGTCCCTGGCCGAAATCCGCTACCTGATCAATCGCCTGACCGGGCTGGCCCGCCGCAGCCTGGCCAGCCTGCGCACCCGCGGCTGGCGGGCCACCTGGCAGCGGATCCGGGTGCACAGCCAGCGCGCCGTCCCAGCACCGCGCAAACCCCTGTACCTGCCACCGGCACAGCCGTTCGCTCCCTTCGCGGTGCCGACCAGCGATACGCCGGACGTCAGCATCGTCATTCCGGTCTACAACCACGTCGACCATACCCTGGCCTGCCTGCGCGCCCTGGCCGCGCACCCGCCGTCGGTGCCCTGTGAGATCCTCGTGGTGGACGACGGCAGCAGCGACGCAACGGTGCAGTGGATGCCGCAGATCAGCGGCCTGCGCTACGAAGTACGCGAGCGCAACGGCGGCTTCATCGAGGCCTGCAACGACGGCGTGTCGCGCACGCGCGGTCGCTACGTGGTGCTGCTCAACAACGATACGGTGCCGCAGCCGGGCTGGCTGGAGGCATTGCTGGACACCTTTGCGACCGTCGCCGATGCCGGCCTGGTCGGCAGCCAACTGCTGTATCCCGACGGCCGCCTGCAGGAATCGGGCGGGGTGATCTTCGGCGATGGCAGTGGCTGGAGCTACGGCCGTTTCGAAGCGGCCGATGATCCCCGCTTCGCCAGCCTGCGCGACGTCGATTACTGCTCCGGCGCCGCGCTGATGCTGCCCCGCGCACTGTGGCAACAACTGGGCGGCTTCGACACCCGCTACAAGCCGGCCTACTACGAAGACACCGACCTGGCCTTCCGCGTGCGTGCACAGGGCCTGCGCGTGCTGGTGCAGCCGGCCAGCCGGGTGATCCACGATGAAGGCACCAGCAACGGCACCGATACCGGCAGCGGCGTGAAGGCCTACCAGGTACGCAACCAAGGTGTTTTCGCAGCCAGATGGGCCGCTGAACTGGCCTCCCATCCGAAGGTCGGCGAGGTGCCCTCGCCGGCGCTGCTGCTGCGCGGCCGTCGCCAGGTGCTGATCCTCGACGAGGAAGTGCCGCGCCCGGAACGCGACTCCGGCTCGCTGCGGCAGGTCAACCTGATCCGCCTGCTGCTGCAGGGCGGCGCCCACGTGGTGTTCGTGCCCACCCGGCGCGAACACGGCGGCGTGGCGACCGAAGCCCTGCAGCGGATGGGCGTGGAAGTCTGGTACACGCCCTTCCTGGACGGTGTTGCAGGCTGGCTGCGCAGCCACGGCACCCGCTTCAACGTGGTGATGATGGTGCGCCACCACGTCGCCAACGAATGCCTGCCGCTGCTCAAACGCTATGCGCCGCAGGCCCGCACCGTGTTCGACACCGTCGACCTGCACTACCTGCGCGAGCGCCGTGGTGCGGAAGTGGCGGGCGATGCCGGCCTGCTGCGCAACGCAGAGCGCACCCGCGCCAGCGAACTGGCAGTGATGGACCAGTGCGACATCACCGTACTGGTCAGCGCCGCCGAGCGCGAACAGCTGCAGGCCGATGCACCCCAGGTGCGGGTGGAACTGATCTCCAACCTGCATGAAGTTGCCGGCGTAGGCGCGCCGTTCGCGCAGCGTCACAACCTGGTGTTCGTCGGCGGCTTCCGCCATCCGCCGAACCTGGATGCGATGGAGTGGTTCATCGGCGACGTGTTCCCGCGCATCCGCGATGCGCTGCCGCAGATGCGCCTGCATTGCATCGGTGCCGGCGCACCGGACACGCTGCTTGCCCTGGCAGCCAACCAGCCGGGCGTAGTGATGCATGGCTTCGTCGAAGACATCGTTCCGTACATGGACGGTGCCCGCATCGCCATCGCGCCGCTGCGTTTCGGCGCCGGTGTGAAGGGCAAGATCAACCTGAGCATGGCCCATGGGCAGCCCGTGGTCGGCACCACCTGCGCGGTGGAAGGCATGCACCTGCGCGCCGGCCAGGATGTGCTGGTGGCCGACGATGCAGCGGGCTTTGCCGATGCGGTGGTCCGCCTGTACCAGGACCCTGTGCTCTGGCAGCAGCTGGCCGCCGCTGGCCTGGCCAACGTGGCCGAGCATTTCTCGCTGGATGCCGCATCGGCAACCGTGCAGCGGGTGTTCTTCGATTAGTCGATGTGACCGCCTGCGTGCCGCAGGCGGTCCTCGAACGCGGCAAGCTCGGCCAGATCCGGCTGCAGCCGCCGCACCTGCTCCACGGCCGAGGCGGCGAATTCCACATCACCGCGACCCAGCCGCTCGCTGCCGATCGCCAGCCAGCGCTGCGCCAGACGGGCACGCGCATCGGGCAATCCTGCAGCCGTCGGCGCCAGCGTCTGCCAGGCCTGCAGGCACGCACCTGCGGCCTGCACCCGGTTCTGTCGCAGGTTGTCATCGAAGCAGGACCTGCTGGCCGGCAGCAGGCGCGCTGCCGCCGCCTTGACCCGGCTGTCGCGCGGCGCCAGCGCCTGCGCTTCGCGCAGCGCATCGAAGGCGCTGTGACCGGGGGGACTGATCCACTGCCCGGCGCGCTCGGCGCGATCGATCTGGCGCAACCGATCGCGCAGCTGGCGCTCACGCTGGGCCGTGCTGATGCCCGGTTGCTGCAACGACTGGCGTGCCTGTCGCGCACGCTGCAGGCGCTGTGCCAGCTGCTGCTGTGCCGCCTGCGAGGCGCCCAGCCCCGCCGCGAGCGCAGCGTCCTTGTCGGCCGCCTCGAACTGGAAATCGTCGGCCCGCTTCTGGCTGCGTGCCAGCAACGCCTGCACGGTCTGCTCGCGCCCCCGCAATGCAGCGGGATCATCGGCGGTGACCGCCAGCACGGCCTGGAAACTGTCTGCAGCCGTCTCGAGTTGCTGCCGTTTGAGCGCACGCTGGCCCTGCTGCAGCCGCTGGTCGACGGCCTGGGCCAGCGCTTCCTGGCTGGCAGGAAGCTCGGAATGACCTGCGTCGAACTGGCGTGCACGCTGCAGGATCGCAGCCGCCGTGGCCAATTCGCCGCGCGCGGCCTGGGCACGCGCCTGCTGCAGCAGGTCGCTCAATGCATCCTCGCGGCCTTCCAGCGCAGGCAGGTTGTCCGGTTGCAGCGCCAGCACACGCTGGAACAACGGCAACGCACTGCTGTCGCCGTCGTCCAGCCGCCCCGCTGCAAAGGCATTGCGGGCCTGCGCAAGCAAGGCACCGATGCCAGCGCCGGCACGACGACGCGCCTGCAGTTGCTGGGCCACCGCATCTGCCTCGGCACGCGGCACCTGCAGCTCACGCGCCAACGCCAGCGCCTGCGCACTGCCGTCCAGGTCGCCCGCCTGCAGCCGCTCACGCGACTGCTGCAACGCTGCCGCGCCGGTGCGGGCCAGTCCCTGCCGCGCCTGCGGGCGGTCGCCATCCAACGCCAGCACCGCCTGGTAGCGTTCGCGCGCGCCGCTGCCGTCGGCCGCAGTCAGGCGCCCGTCGGCCAGCGCGCGATCGCCCTCGGCCAGCAGTTGCTCTATCTGTGGCTCATCCCAGAACCAGTCGGCCAGCGGCTTGCGCACCAGCACCAGCAGCACGAACACGGCTGCAGCAGCCAACAGCGCCCAACGCCACACCCGACGTGCATGGCGCGCCTGCAGCCACCACCAGCGGCTCTCGCGGCGAACGCGATCGAGCGCCGGATGTGCGGCGCCGTGTGAGCGATGCGGGGGCTCGCGTTCCATGCGTGCAGGGTAGCCGGGGCAGCGTGAAGCTCAGCCCAGACGACGCGCCTCGCTGACGCCGGGCAACGCATCGAGCTTGCCCAGCAGATTCGACAACTGGCCGTAGTCGCTGACCTTCAGCCGCAGGCGCAGATGCGCGCGGCCACTGTTGCGGACGTTGTCACTGTGGATGTCCAGCACGTAGGCGTCTTCCTGCGCGATCAGGTTGGTGATGTCCTTCAGCAGCCAGCGGCGGTCGACCGCATCGACCACCACGTCCACTTCGTAGCCACCGCCGGCCTGGCCCCATTCCACCGGCAGGATCCGCTGCGGGCTGGCCGCGGCCAGCCGCGCCAGCGCGACACAGTCTGCACGATGCACCGTGACACCCCGGCTACGGGTCAGGTAGCCGACAATCGGTTCGCCTGCCACGGGCTGGCAGCAGCGCGCCAACTGCACCAGCAGGTTGCCCACGCCCTGTACGGTGAACTTGGACTTGCCCAGGTTCTCGCGGCGCGCGGTCGGCCGCGGCAATGCCGCCGTCGGCGCCGGCTGGCTGGCCGCACGCTCGGCTTCCAGCAGCGAACGGCTGACCTGGTTGGGGCCGGTATCGCCGAGGGCGACCTGTATGTACAGGTCATCGACACTGTCGGCATGGAACTTCTTCGCCGCCGCGGCCAGGTCCGAATGCTGCAGGCCCAGCCGTTTCAGTTCGCGCTCCAGCAGCTCGCGCCCTGCCTGCACGTTGCGCGCACGGTCCAGCTTGTGGAACCAGCTGCGCACCTTCTCGCGCGAGCGGTTGCTGGCCAGGAAGCCGTTGGCCGGCATCAGCCAGTCGCGGCGCGGGTCGGCCTCCTTGCCGGTCAGGATCTCGACCCGATCACCGCTGCGCAGCCGGTAGGTCAACGGCACGATGCGGCCGTTGACCTTGGCGCCACGGCAGCGGTGCCCGACCATGGTGTGCACCTGGTAGGCAAAATCCAGCGGTGTGGCACCCTGCGGCAGGTCCAGCACCTCGTCCTTCGGGGTCAGCGCATAGACCCGGTCCTCGGTCAGCTCGGCATCGAGCGCTCCGGCCAGTTCATTGCCCTGTCCGTCCTGTGCCTGCTCCAGCAGCTGCCGCATCCAGGTGATCTTGCGATCGAACGACTTCTCCGCGCCCTTGCCGCCTTCCTTGTACTTCCAGTGCGCGGCCACGCCCAGCTCGGCCTGCGCGTGCATGTCGTGGGTGCGGATCTGCACTTCGATGGTGCGCCCTTCGGGGCCCACCACCGCCGTGTGCAGCGAGCGGTAATCATTGGCCTTGGGCCGGGCGATGTAATCGTCGAACTCACTCGGCACCGGCGCCCACAGCGCATGCACCACACCGAGTGCGGCGTAGCAGGCGGCCACGTCGTCAACCATCACCCGTACCGCACGGATGTCATACAGCTGGTCGAAGGCCAGGCGCTTTTTCTGCATCTTCCGCCAGATGCTGTAGATGTGCTTGGGCCGGCCACTGACCTCGGCGTGGATGCCCTGCACGCCCAGTTCGCGCGACAGCACCTTCTTCACGTTCTCGACATAGCGCTCGCGGGCGATGCGCGTTTCGTCGACCTCGCGCGCGATACGGCGGTAGGTGTCCGGTTCCAGGTGGCGGAACGCCAGGTCTTCCAGTTCCCATTTCAACTGCCAGATGCCCAGCCGGTTGGCCAGCGGCGCATGGATGTCGCGGGTCAACTGGGCCAGCGCGCGGCGCTGTTCCTCATCGAGCTTGTCGGCCGCGCGCATGCGCGCCAGCTGCCGGGCCAGCAGGATCGGCACCACCCGCAGGTCGCGGATGATGGCCAGCAGCAACCGGCGCAGGCCTTCGCTGTTGCGGCCCGCCTCGCGACCGGCGTGCAGGGCCCACACCGGGTCGGCTGCGTCCTGGCCGTCGAGCAGGCCGATCACCGCCGCCTTGTGGCTGCCCAACGGCAGTGTGTCGAGGTGGACGCGCAGGCCCGGCAGATCGAACAGCAGGGCCGCCACCACGGCGCCCTCGTCTGCCGAGAGCATCGCCAGCGCGTCCAGGGTATCGCCCAGCACCGACCAGCTGGCACGCATCTGCGGGTCGCAGTCCGGCGATTCCCAATGCCCGCGCAGGGCCTGGCGCAGCGGAGCAGGCAGCACGGCTGCCGAGGGACGGTTCAACAAGGCATCCAGGCCGGGGACGGAAGCGCGGTTCACAGCATCGAGCAGGCAAGACAGAAGCCCCTACACTAGCGCCGCAGCCGTTCAGGAACAATCGCCGCGGCCACCATCGCCGGGAATGTGGACATGCCGCTACACTCGCCGACATCCACGGGAGAGTTCCGCCATGCCTTCGATCACCCTGCCTTTCCGCCCGCGCCTGCTGGCCTGTGCCGCCCTGCTGCTGTCCCTGTCGGCACCCGCGCTGGCCCAGCGCGTGGTGCAGGGTGACCTGCAGCAGCAGATGTCAGCGGCCGAATTCAAGGCCGCCGGCCTGGACAAACTCAATGCCGCCGAGCTGGCCACGCTGAACCGCTGGCTGCAGGGCAAGGTTGAAGCCGCCACCACCGAAGCCGTCGCTGCGGTGCGTGAGGAAGCGCGCGAGGAAGGCCGCCAGGAAGTGATTGTGAAGAACCGCGGCTTCTTCGACTTCGGTAGCAACGAGCCGATCAGCGGTGTGCTGCAGGGCGAGTTCCGCGGTTTCGGCAAGGGCCGGATCTACGTGCTGGACAATGGCCAGCAGTGGGAACAGACCGATACCACCTCGGTGTCCGGCGTGCGCAAGCAATCGCCGAAGGTCAGCATCAGCCCCGGGGTGATGGGCGTGTGGTACATGAAGGTCGAAGGCGTGAACACCCAGCCCAAGGTGCGTCGCACCAAGTAACGGCGCCATCGGCCGCTACCGCCGGGACCCACCGCACATCCACGCCATGCGTGGATGGCATGGCGCTTGACCCCACCGGCGAGCACCCGGCGGGGTCAGGGCCAAGGGTTACGAGGCCTGGCGCAGTGCGGTCACCCGCTGCGCCAGCTTCTTCGCCGAGACGCCGGTGCGTGCGCCCAGTTCCTGCGCGAACAACGACACCCTCAGTTCTTCCAGGTCCCAGCGCAGTGCCTGCCACTGCGGCCGCTCGCGCAGGCCCTGCTGCTCGCCCACCTGCAACGCCTCCAGGAACGGATGCAGTTCCAGCATGCGCGCCTGGTCACGCGGCGGATCGCGCTTGGCACGTTCGGTGCGCAGGATCATCGCTTTCAGGTAGCGCGGGTACTGCGCCAGGGCATCTGCCGGCGTGTCGCGCAGGAAGCCCGGATGGATCAGTCCAACCAGCTGCGCTTCCATGTCATCCAGATTGCCGCGCGCCCAGCCCATCAACGGTGCCTCCAGCATCGGCTTCAACTCGGCCACCAGGGCAAGGATCGACTCGGCCAGCTTCAACCGCTGCATGGCTTCGCCGAACAGCATTTTTGCCGCATGTTCACGACGCTGCTCGAACGCCGCCACATCGCGGATATCGCCCAGACCATCAGCCAGCACGGCATTCAGCGCCGCATCGACCAGATCGCCACGCAGGCGTTCCTGGGTTTCGATCGAGGCGTACAACAGTCCGGTTTTCGGCGCGACCGGCAACTGCTTGCGTGCCTGCTTGATCTTCTCGCCCAGGCCGATCTCCAGCAGCCGGCGCACGCCGAGCGGGTGCAATTCCTCGGCCTGTTGGCGATCGGCGTAGATACGCAGTGCGACGCTGTCCCCTTCATCCTTCAGCGCGGGATAGGCCGGCACGCCGGCTTCACCCGGTACCTGCAGCGGAATCGGTGTGGCCGGGAAGGTGCGCAGGCCATCGGCCGCCATCTCGCGCCCGGCACGTGCGGCGAATGCATCGCCGGCACGGCCGCCGAACTTCGCACGCAGCGCATCCAGGTCGCGCGACGTCGCCAGCACCTTGCCCTGCTCGTCGCGCAGGCGCAGGTTCATGTGCAGGTGCGGCTCGATTGAACCGGGCTCGAAATCGATCGCAGCCACACTTGCCCCGGTTGCCCGTGACAGGAAGCGCGCCAGCTCACCGGTGATCGCGTCGGCGCTGGGCTGCGGGAAAGCCTCGTAGAACGCACGCGCGAAATCCGGCGCCGGCACGTAGTTGCGCCGCATGGCCTTGGGCAGGCTGCGGATCAGCGCCGCCGCCTTGTCGGCAACGAAACCGGGCGCGAGCCATCCCAACTGCACTGCATCCAGTGCATTGAGCAGGTGCAGCGGAACGTCCAGGGTCACACCGTCATCCTCGGCCCCGGGCTCGAAGCGGTAGTGCAACGGCAGCCGCGCCTGGCCCAGGGCCAGGTACTTCGGGTAGCGCTCCTGCTCGCTGCCTTCGCCCGGCAGCAGATCCACCAGCGACCAGTGCAGGCCCTTGCGCTGTTCCGGCGGCAACGCCTTCCACCACGCATCCAGCCCGGACGCGGAGTGGATCTGCGGCGGCACCCGGTCCAGGTACCAGCGTGCCTGCCAGTCTTCGTCGGCGACGATGCCGGCGCGGCGCAGCTTGGCTTCTTCCTCGCGCGCCTGCTCCAGCACCTTCTGGTTGTCGGCCACGAAGCTGGCACGGGTGTTGATCTCGCCAGTCACCAACGCCTGCCGAACGAAGATATCGTGCGCTTCGCCCGGGTTGATGCGGCCATAGTGCACCGGCTTCTTCGGTGCCAGCACCAGCCCGAACAGGCTGATCTGTTCGGAGGCCAGCACCTGGCCCTGCGCACGCGACCAGTGCGGATCGAAGTGCTTGCGCAGCAGCAGGTGCGGCAGTTCGGCGATCACCCAGTCCGGCTCGATCGCCGCCAGGGTCATGCCCCATACCTTCTGCGTATCCAGCAGGTTGGCCGCCAGCAGCCACGGCGGCGGCCGCTTGGACAGCGTCGAGCCCGGGAACGGCAGGAAACGGCGTTGGCGCGGCGCCTGGAAATCGCCCTTTTCGCTGCGATGGCCGATCTGCGTGGGCAGGCCTGCC
Organism: Stenotrophomonas sp. PA-6-5C; assembly: GCF_021605635.1. NCBI lineage: Bacteria > Pseudomonadati > Pseudomonadota > Gammaproteobacteria > Lysobacterales > Lysobacteraceae > Stenotrophomonas > Stenotrophomonas sp. PA-6-5C. Next base: position 44,384 of record NZ_WKEE01000029.1, on the reverse strand, counting down.
ACCAAGGCCCGATGCAGGGTCTGGTAGGCATTGGCGCGCGCGCGTTCGCTGTAACCACCGCCGTCGGGCACCTGGTCCTTCTGCGCACGCGCGGCGACCGGCGCGGGCGTTGCTTCGGACTTGCCCTCGCGGGCCAGGCGCGCGGCACGGTGCAGCTGGCCGCGGGTCGCCTTCACCGCAGTGGCATCGTCACGTGCGGCTGGCGGGGCACTGCTGCCAGCCAGCAGCGGCGCCATCGACGCCTCGTTGCCCTCTTCCTTCCAGCCCAGTTCCTCGCACAGCAGGCGCAGCTGCCGATGCAGCTCGCGCCATTCACGCATGCGCAGGAAACCAAGGAAATGACGGCCGCACCAATCGCGCAGCTTGGACTGGGTCAGGTCTTCATGGGCCTGCCGGTAGGCATCCCACAGGCGCAGCACACCGACGAACTCGGAGCGGCCGTCAGCGAACTGTGCATGTGCATTGTCGGCGGCGCCACGCGCTTCGGGCGGTCGCTCGCGCGGATCCTGGATGCCCAGGAACGAGGCGATCACCAGCATCGGCCGCAGGCAGCCGGCAGCCTGTGCGGCAACCAGCATGCGTGCCAGCTTCACGTCCACCGGCAGGCGCGCCATCTGCTTGCCGATCGCGGTCAGATGGCGCTCGCTGTCGATCGCCCCCAGCTCGGTCAGATGCTGCCAACCGTCAGCGACGGCCCGCTCATCCGGTGCCTCAAGGAACGGGAAGTCCTCGATGCGGCCCAGGCCGAGCTGCAGCATGCGCAGGATCACCCCGGCCAGGCTGGAACGACGGATTTCCGGATCGGTGAACTCCGGTCGTGCCTGGAAATCGGCCTCGGCATACAGGCGGTAACAGATACCTTCAGCCACACGGCCACAGCGGCCCTTGCGCTGGTTGGCGCTGGCCTGCGAGATCGGCTCGATGTGCAGGCGGTCAAGCTTGTTGCGCGGGCTGTAACGCTTGACGCGAGCGAAACCGGGGTCGACCACATAGCGGATGCGCGGCACCGTCAGCGAGGTCTCGGCCACGTTGGTGGCCAGCACGATGCGCCGGTTCGGGCCAGGGTTGAACACCCGGTCCTGGTCCTGGTTGGACAGCCGTGCGTACAGCGGCAGCACTTCGGTATTGCGGTACTTGCGCCGCTCCAGCGACTGGTGCGCATCGCGGATCTCGCGCTCGCCCGGCAGGAAGATCAGTACGTCACCACGCGAATCCAGGCGGGTGATTTCGTCGATGGCCGAGACGATCGCATCGTTGACCGTGCGCTCGCCCTGCTCTTCACCCTCGCCCTCCAGCGCGCGATAGCGCACCTCCACCGGATAGGTACGGCCTTCGACGCTGATCACCGGTGCATTGTCGAAATGCTGGGCGAAACGCTCGGTGTCGATGGTCGCCGACGTGACGATCAGCTTCAGGTCCGGGCGTTTGCGCAGCAGCTGCTTGAGATAGCCGAGCAGGAAGTCGATGTTGAGGCTGCGCTCATGCGCTTCGTCGACGATGATCGTGTCGTAGTTCGACAACCAGCGATCACTGGCGATTTCGGCCAGCAGGATGCCGTCGGTCATGAACTTGATGCGGGTGTCTTCGCCGACCTTGTCGTTGAAGCGCACCTGGTAGCCCACCAGCTGGCCCAGCTCGCTGTGCAGCTCCTGCGCGACACGGCTGGCCACCGCACGCGCGGCGATCCGTCGCGGCTGCGTGCAGCCGATCATGCCCGCCTGGCCACGGCCGGCGGCCAGGCACAGTTTCGGCAGCTGCGTGGTCTTGCCCGAGCCGGTTTCACCGGCGATCACCACCACCTGATGGTCGCGGATCAACTGGGTGATGGTCTCGGCTTCACGCGCAATCGGCAGCTGAGGGTCCAGAGTAATGGCCGGCTGTTGTTGCGCCCGCGCCTGCCGGCGCTGCACCGAAACCTGCAAGGCCTGCTCGAAACTGGCGGCCAGCGCCGCATCCTGTGGCTTGGCCTGGCAACGCGAGAGCATTCCCAGCAATCGTCCACGGTCGCGGCTCATGGCGCCGTCGATGGCGGCACGCTGTTGGCGCTGGCGGGACTGCGGCATTTTGTCGATAGCGTTCATCAATCGGTTCGTTTAAAACTTTGAATGCGACCAGTCATCAAGACTGATTTATTGTGAAGGCCAACGATTCCACAAGGAGGAACCCCATGGCGAAGACCAAGAGCACGACCAAGCCCAAGACCGGCAAGCAGAAGCTTGCGGCTTCCGCGCCGTCGGCCCCCAACATCGATATCGGGATCACCCAGGGCGACCGCAAGAAGATCGCCGACGGTTTGGCGCGGTTCCAGGCCGATGCGTTCACGCTCTATCTGAAGACCCACAACTTCCATTGGAATGTCACCGGGTCGATGTTCAACTCGCTGCACACCATGTTCGAGACGCAGTACACCGAGCAGTGGGCGGCACTTGACGATGTGGCCGAGCGCATCCGCGCACTGGGCTTCAATGCCCCGGGCTCCTACCGGGAATTTGCTGCGCTGACCTCGATCGTCGAGGAGCCGGGCCTGACCGACAGTGCGGACTGGCGTGAAATGGTACGCCAGTTGGTGGTCGCCAACGAAGCGGTATGCCGTACGGCACGTGAAGTGCTGGATGTGGCCTCCAAGGGCGACGATGCCCCGACCGAGGATCTGATGACCCAGCGCCTGCAGACCCACGAGAAGTACGCCTGGATGCTGCGTTCGCTGCTGCAGTAAGGGTTGGGGGGTACGGCAGGGCTGCGCCCTGCACCCGCAGAGGCAACGGCAACGGCAACGGCCGAAGCAAAAGCTGGTTTCCTGTGGGTTGGCGGGGTGGGTCCGGTTGCGGGAGACGCCGTAAACCCGTCCTTGGGGGCTTGGCAGCCGCATCCATGCGGCTGACACTCCCGCACCCGGACCCACCCCGCCCTTGACAGACCTTTGCGATCTGGCAGCAAAGCCGCTGGGGTCAGATCCGTTTTCCTGCGGAAAACGGATCTGACCCCATTTTGATTGTCGATATCTGACAGATTTGATCCACGCATGGCGTGGATGGACCCACCGTCATCGGGAAACTGTCGAAGGCGGGGCGGTGTCGGATTGCGGGGTGTCCGCGGCATGGATGCCGCGGCCAAGCCTACAGGGACGTACTTGCGGCGTCCCCGCAATCCGACACCGCCCCGCCAAACCACGGATCACCCCAGAGCCGGCTGTTGCCTTTGACGTTGACGTTGCTCTGGCTCATGGCAGGTGCAGGGCGCAGCCCTGCCGACTCCCCCGCCGGGGTAAACTAGCCGGATGGCTTCCCGTCCCGCGCACGACCTGCTCCGCCGCGTCTTTGGTTACGACGATTTCCGTGGTCCGCAGCAGGACATCGTGGAGCATGTGGCTGCCGGTCACGATGCCCTGGTCCTGATGCCCACCGGTGGCGGCAAGTCGCTGTGCTACCAGGTGCCCGCCCTGCTGCGTGACGGTTGTGGCATCGTCATCTCGCCGCTGATTGCCTTGATGCAGGACCAGGTCGAAGCCCTGCGTCAGCTCGGCGTGCGCGCCGAATTCCTGAACTCGACCCTGGACGCCGAAACAGCCGCCCGGGTCGAACGCGAACTGCTCGCCGGTGAGCTCGACATGCTCTATGTCGCCCCCGAGCGCCTGCTGACCGGCCGCTTCCTGTCGCTGCTGTCGCGCAGCCGGATCGCCCTGTTTGCCATCGATGAAGCCCACTGCGTGTCGCAATGGGGCCACGACTTCCGCCCGGAATATCGGCAGCTGACCGTCCTGCACGAGCGCTGGCCGGAGATTCCGCGGATCGCCCTGACCGCTACCGCCGACCCGCCGACCCAGCGCGAGATTGCCGAGCGCCTGGACCTGGCCGAAGCACGTCACTTCGTCAGCTCTTTCGATCGCCCCAACATCCGCTACACCGTGGTGCAGAAAGACAACGCCCGCAAGCAGCTGAGCGACTTCCTGCGCAGCCATCGCAGCGAAGCCGGCATCGTCTACTGCATGTCACGGCGCAAGGTGGAGGAAACCGCCGAGTTCCTGTGCACGCAGGGTTTCAACGCCCTGCCCTACCACGCCGGCCTGCCCTCGGAAGTGCGTGCCAACAACCAGCGCCGGTTCCTGCGCGAAGACGGCATCGTCATGTGCGCCACCATCGCCTTCGGCATGGGCATCGACAAGCCGGACGTGCGCTTCGTCGCCCACACCGATCTGCCCAAGTCGATGGAAGGCTATTACCAGGAGACCGGCCGCGCCGGCCGCGATGGTGAAGCCGCCGAGGCCTGGCTCTGCTATGGGCTGGGCGATGTGGTGCTGCTCAAGCAGATGATCGAGCAGTCCGAGGCCAGCGAGGAGCGCAAGCAGCTGGAGCGGTCCAAGCTCGACCACCTGCTGGGGTACTGCGAATCGATGCAGTGCCGCCGCCAGGTGCTGCTGGCCGGTTTCGGTGAAACCTATCCCAAGCCCTGCGGCAACTGCGACAACTGCCTGACCCCGCCTGCGGCCTGGGATGCCACCATCCCCGCGCAGAAGGCCTTGAGCTGTGTGTACCGCAGTGGCCAGCGCTTCGGCGTCGGCCACCTGATCGACGTCCTGCGCGGCAGCGAGAACGAGAAGGTCAAGCAGCAGGGCCACGACAAGCTGAGCACCTACGCCATCGGCCGCGACCTGGATGCGCGCACATGGCGCAGCGTGTTCCGCCAGCTGGTGGCGGCCAGCCTGCTGGAAGTGGACAGCGAGGGCCACGGCGGCCTGCGCCTGACCGATGCCAGCCGCGATGTGCTGACCGGTCGCCGCCAGATCAGCATGCGCCGCGATGCAGTCAGCGTCAGTGCCGGGCGTGAACGCAGCGCGCAGCGCACCGGCCTGTCGGTGCTGCCGCAGGACCTGGCCCTGTTCAACGCGCTGCGCGGCCTGCGCGCCGAGCTGGCGCGCGAGCAGAACGTGCCGGCCTTCGTGATCTTCCACGACAGCACCCTGCGCAACATCGCCGAACAGCGCCCGACCTCGCTGGACGAACTGGCCCGGGTCGGTGGCATCGGCGGCACCAAGCTCAGCCGCTATGGCCCGCGCCTGGTGGAGATCGTGCGCGAGGAAGGGTAGCGCCAACCGTACGCTGATGCCCCTGTAGAGCCGAGCCCGCGCTCGGCTGCCGGTCGCGCAGAAGCAGCCGAGCATGGGCTCGGCACTACATTGGTGCAGCTCCAACCTTGAACACACCATTCAGCATGAAGTGCATCCGGCCCCGCTTGCGGCTAAATTGACGCCATGTCCCTTGCCTCGACCCTGCTCCGTGTCGTGCTCATGCTCAGCCTGTTGCTCAACGGGCTGAACGCGGCCATGGCCAGCGGGCACGAAGAGATGGGTCGCATGGCCCACGCGATGACCTCGGCCGTGACCGATGAGGGCGATGCGGACTGCCACCACCACGCCGGCATGACCGCCGACGAGGCGCCGCAGGCCAAGGCCCCCGCCCATGACGCGCACTGCCAGATCAAGGACTGCGTGCGCAGCTGCGCCCAGCATCCGCTGCTGGCGGTGCAGGCACTACCGTTCCTGGCCGGCCCCGGTCTTTCCTTGACCCCGCAGCCGATGCCTGCCAACGGCCGCCCGGCACCGCCGCTGCCGCCGATCTCACGCCCTCCCATCGGCTGATCCAACACGCCTCACCGAAGCCGGCACTGCGCTGGCGTCTTTCCGTGTTTGGAGTCACCACCATGAGTATCCGTATTCCTCCCGGCCCGGGCGCTGTGCCCATGCCGTCGCGTCGTCTTTTCGTGCAGGGCATCGCCGCTGGCGGCGTGGTTGCCGGCATCGCCGCAGCTGGTATCCCGCAGCGCGCGCTCGCCGCTGCCTCCGCCGCGCCACGCCTGGCCGGCGCGCCGGCGGTCATCAGCGATACCCGCGTTGAACTGGCCATCGGCGAGTCACTGGCCAACTTCACCGGCCGCACCCGCCCGGCGATCACCGTCAACGGCTCGCTGCCGGCACCGATCCTGCGCTGGCGCGAAGGCCAGACCGTGGACCTGTTCGTGCGCAACACGCTCGGCCAGCATCCCACCTCCATCCACTGGCACGGCATCCTGCTGCCGGCCAACATGGATGGCGTGCCCGGCCTGAGCTTCAACGGCATCGGCCCCGGCGAGACCTACCACTACCATTTCGATCTCAAGCAGTCCGGCACCTACTGGTATCACAGCCATTCGCTGTTCCAGGAACAGGCGGGGTTGTACGGTGCGCTGATCATCGACCCGGCAGAGCCGGCGCCGTACCGGCATGACCGCGAGCACGTGATCATGCTGTCCGACTGGACCGACACGGACCCTGGCGCGCTGTTCCGGCGCATGAAGAAGCTCGCCGAGCACGACAACTACTACAAGCGCACCCTGCCCGACTTCCTGCGCGACGCCCGTCGCGATGGCTGGTCGGCCGCGCTGTCCGACCGCGGCATGTGGGGCCGGATGCGGATGACGCCCAGCGACATCTCCGACATCAACGCGCACACCTATACCTACCTGATGAACGGCACTGCGCCGGCCGGCAACTGGACCGGGCTGTTCCGCAGTGGCGAAAAGGTGCTGCTGCGCTTCATCAATGGCGCGTCGATGACCTACTTCGACGTACGCATCCCCGGCCTGAAGATGACCGTGGTCGCCGCCGACGGCCAGTACATCCATCCGGTCAGCATCGACGAGTTCCGCATCGCCCCGGCCGAAACCTACGACGTACTGGTCGAACCCAGCGGCCAGGATGCCTTCACCCTCTTCTGCCAGGACATGGGCCGCACCGGCTATGCCGCCGGCACCCTCGCCGTGCGCCATGGCCTGCAGGCACCGATTCCCGCGCGCGACCCGCGCCCACTGCTGACGATGAGCGACATGGGTCATGACATGGGCGGCGGGGGCCACGGCGGCCACGACATGGCGGCGATGAAGGGCATGGAAGGCGGCTGCGGCGCCAGCATGGGTCACGGTGCGCATGGTGGCGGCGATACCGCCAGCAAGGCACCGAAGCACCCCGCCAGCGAGCGCAACAACCCGCTGGTGGACATGCAGAGTTCGGCCACCGAGCCGAAGCTGGACGACCCCGGCATCGGCCTGCGCGACAACGGCCGCCAGGTGCTCACCTATGGTGCGATGCGCAGCCTGTTCGACGACCCCGATGGCCGCGAGCCCGGCCGCGAGATCGAGCTGCACCTGACCGGCCACATGGAGAAGTTCTCCTGGTCGTTCGATGGCATTCCCTTCGCCGGTGCCGAGCCGCTGCGGCTGAACTACGGCGAGCGCATGCGCATCGTGCTGGTCAACGACACCATGATGCAGCACCCGATCCATCTGCATGGCGTGTGGAGCGACCTGGAAAACGCACAGGGTGAATTCCAGGTGCGCAAGCACACCATCGACATGCCGCCCGGCACACGCCGCACCTATCGCGTGCGCGCCGATGCACTCGGTCGCTGGGCCTACCACTGCCATCTGCTGTACCACATGGAAGCCGGCATGATGCGTGAAGTGAGGATCGAAGAATGAGCCGTTCACTCCTTTCCCCCAGCCTGCTGGCCTTGGGCCTGGCGGCTGCATTGCCGGTGTTCGCGCAATCACATGCCGGCCATGACATGGCCGCGATGGACCCGCCGGCGAAAACCGCGCAGGCGCCGGTCGAACGGGCCGATCATTCGAAGATGGACCATTCGAAGATGGACCATGGTGCGATGGAGCCGGCGGCGATGGACCATTCCACGATGGACCACTCCCAGATGGATCACGCGGCAATGGGCCATGGCACGCCCGCACCTACCGAACCGCGCGAACCGATTCCTGTCCCCACCGACGCCGATCGTGCGGCCGCGTTCCCACCCATCGCGCATGGTGCGATGGAACACGCACCTGAGATCAACAGCCTGCTGCTGATCGACCGCCTCGAACACTGGGACGGCAAGAGCAGCAACGGCCAGGGCTGGGAAGCCACCGGCTGGATCGGCGGCAACATCAACCGCCTGTGGCTGCGTACCGATGGCGAACGCAGCGAAGGCCGCACGGAATCGTCGGGCGTGGAAGCACTCTACGGGCGTGCCATTTCGCCGTGGTGGGACGTACTGGTCGGCGTACGCCAGGACTTCCGCCCCGCCGACTCACGCACCTGGGCGGCGATCGGCATCCAGGGGTTGGCACCGTACAAGTTCGAAAGCTCGGCTACGCTGTATGCCGGTTCCGGTGGCCAGCTGATGGCCAAGGCCGAGATCGAATACGACGTGTTGTTGACCAACCGGTTGATCCTGCAGCCTCTGCTGGAAGCGACCGTGGCCAGCAAGGATGAACCGGAGTACGGCATCGGCCGCGGCCTCAACAAGGTCGAAGCCGGCCTGCGCCTGCGCTACGAGTTCAACCGCCGCTTCGCGCCGTACATCGGCATCAGCCACGAACGCGCCTTCGGCGATACCGCCGACTATGCGGGCGACCATGCACGCGATACGCGCTGGGTCGCCGGCATCCGCATGTGGTTCTGAGCAGCGGATCGTGAGCAGCAGCCAGCCCCGGCAACCACCGGGGCCGGCTACACTGCCGCACGTTCCATTGCAGGCTGCACCATGTCGTTGCATATCCGCCGCGCCACCCTGGCCGACGTCGACGCCCTGTCGGCGATCGCCATCGCCACCTATACCGAAACCTGGGGCGATTCCTATCCGCCGCAGGACCTGCACACCTTCCTGCAGGATCACTACGGCAGCGCACCGCAGCGGGTCGAACTCTCCGACCCGCGCAGCGCGGTGTGGCTGCTGCTGGATGGCGAAACGGTGGTGGGCTATCTGGCCGCCGGTGCCAACACCCTGCCGCATGCGGACGCGCGCGACGGCGACGTCGAACTGAAGCGTCTGTACATCCTGGCCAGCCATCAGAACGGTGGCCACGGCGCGCGGCTGATGGATACGTTCATGGCGTGGTTGGACCAGCCACAGCGCCGCACCCTGTGGGTGGGCGTGTGGGAAGAGAACTTCGGTGCGCAGCGCTTCTACGCGCGCTACGGCTGCAGCAAGGCCGGCGAGTATGACTTCATCGTCGGCGACAGCCGCGACCGCGAGTTCATCCTGCGCCGGCCCTGAGCGATCTCAGAAATCGAACAGCTCGGAGAGGAAGCTCTCCTTCTTCTTTTTCTTGTAACCCTGGCTGTACTGGCCACGGTTGTCGTCATGGCGCTGGCCGAGATGACGGGTATCGCGGTGCATCACCGGCGGCGGTGCGGCCTGCGGTTGCACAGGCGCGGGCCCTGGCGGCGGCATGGCGGCACCTGCACCGTCGGTGGCGCGCTCGATGATCTTGTCCAGTTCGCCACGATCCAGCCATACACCACGGCAGCTCGGGCAGTAGTCGATCTCGATGCCATGGCGCTCGGCCATCTGCAGGGTCTGGGTCTTGCACACGGGGCACAGCATTCGCATTGCTCCTGTCGGTCTGGCCTCGACTGTACCTGCGTGCGGATGACTGTGCGGCAACGCATGACTGATGACACAAGGACTTCCGGCGCGTGCCGCCCCATCCCACGCCCTGCAGACTGCCCGCTCCTCCCGCTGCAAGGAATGCAGATGACTGCCCGCGACTCGATTCCCACCGGCATGCGCCTGTTGCTGGTGCTGCTGGGCGTTGGCCTCGGCCTGAACGTGCGTGACATCAGTGCCGCGCTGGGAGCTCCGATTCCCGCCCTGCCCATGCTCTACGGTGGCAGCCTGCTGGACAACGCGCTGGCGGTGCTGGTCGCACTGCTGCTGGCCTCGCTGCTGCGCCCCAAGGGCATTGGCCTGCTGGCCAGCCTCGGCCTGCGCGGAAACGGCTGACGCGGCCCGCTGTGGGTGCTGCTGGCCAGCTTGCCGTGCTGGCTGGGGCTGGCGCTGCTCGGTACGCCCAACACGGCGCTGACGGCGCTGGATGCCACGATGCTGGCGGTGCTGTTCCCGCTCGCCGAGGAAGTGCTGTTCCGCGGCCTCGGCTTCGTGCTGTTGGTGAAGATCGTGCGCGGCCCGTGGCCCCTGCTTGGGCTGCCGCAGGCACTGCTGTTCGGCTGGGTGCATTGGCTCGGGTTCGGCGGCGTCGACGGCGGCGGCACCGCCCTGTTCGTCGGCGCGGTCATCGCCTTGGGCGGATTCATCTTCGCCTGGCTGGACCATCTGGACGGCGACACCCTGTGGTGCGGCCTGGTGCTGCACGTGTCGATGAACCTGGCCTGGAATGTGTTCAGCCTCGACGACACAGTTGCATTGGGCTGGCAGGCCACCAGCCTGCGCATCGGCACTGCACTGCTGGCGGTGGCAGCGCTGGCCTGGCATGTACGCCGCCAGCGCGGCAATCCGCTGTAACGCCCACTTAGCCGATCCTGCACACGGGGCTCACTGGGGGCTTGCGCATACTTGCGCGCCTTTCATGCCCTGCCGTCCGGAGTTGTTGCGTCATGCTGCTGTCCAAGCGCCACGTTGAACCACGCGTCCTGCTGATCGAAGACGCCGAGGAAACCCGTGAACTGAGCCGGATGGCGCTGGAGAGCCAGGCCTGCCACGTCGCAGGCGTCAGCAGCGCCGAAGCCGCGCTGGGCCTGCTGGCGGCGGGAGAGCGCTTCGACCTGATGTTCACCGACGTCAATCTCGGCCGGGTCAGCGGCATCGAGGCCGCCAACCGCGTGCGCAGCCTGTATCCCGAGCTGCCGATCCTGGTGACCTCGGGCATGGACCAGCACGCTGTGCTGCCGCAGCTGCAGGACGGCATCCACTTCCTGCCCAAGCCCTACAACATGAGTGAGCTGCTGGATGCGATCCGGCTGTGCTTCCGGCATGCGGATGTCGGCGTGTTGACCGGGGCGGATGCACAGGCAGCGTGAGACGTTCATCCACGCATGGCGTGGATCTACTGGCAGCATTTTCCGTTCACGCAACGGTGCGCATCGCAGTAGATCCACGCCATGCGTGGATGGAATTGGCCGTCAACCGCCGGTATACGGTCCTTCGCCCGGAAGCACCTGCAGCAGCGCACGGGTGATCACCCGCGGATACACAGTGAGATGGTCTTCGCCATCAATCACGATGTTCTCCACCTGCAGCTTGCGGCCACTGCGCTGCAGCTGGGCAGTAAAGTCGGCGGCCTGCCGTAGCATGTCGTTGCCGGTGGAGTAGCGCGGCCCTTCCTTGACCGTCTCGTAGCCGCCCACCGACAACAGCACGCGGGTCGGCTGCGCCGGGATGACGGCGGCGTCCTGCATGCGCGGCAGCAGGCCTTGGTCGAACCACAGCGACGGGCTGGACAGGATGTAGGTGCTGAACATGTCCGGCTGGGTCGTCAGCACGTAAGCACCAAACAGCGCGCCATAGGAATGCCCCGCGAACACGCGCCGGGCGGAATCGGTGCGGTAGCGCGCATCGATCATCGGCAACACCTGCGCAGCCACAAAGTCGCGATAGTGCGCGGCACCACCGTAGGTAACATCATCGCTGTAGTAGCCCGCTGGCGTGCGCACCGGGTTGCTTGGCGTGTAATCGCGCGAGCGGCTCTGCTTGGACGTCAGGCCTTCCTGCGGCGGCAACCCGACCAGGATGAAATCCTCGATGTTGACGCCCTGCTGCCCCACCAGGTTGCGCACGCTGCGCACCAACGGGAAGCTGTACAGCGCATCGGTCACGTACAGCACCGGGTAGCGCTTTTCAGGATGCGCGGCATAGTCGGCCGGAAGCGCCACCCATATCGGATAATCACGACCAACAGGATCGTGCACGCGCAGCGCTTCGGTATCCGGCAGCACCACGCCCGGCACAGCGGTGGCCGCGCTTTCCTTCGCTTCACCCTGCGCGGCCGACGGCGCCACCGACATCGCACAACCACTTACGGCCAGGCAGACCGCCACACTCCATCCACGCACACGCTGCATCCATTCGCTCTCCCGTTGCGGGCGGCGCACGCAGGTGGCGCCGCTACCGCATCCTCACACGCCGCGTTGCCGTACGCCAAGCCACTCTCAGGGCGAGGCCGGCGGCGGTGCCGGGAACAGCGTCCGCAGCGCCTGCAGCGCCGCGGGGTGGTAGATCGTTGCGTGGGTCTCTTCCGGCAGCGGCTGGTACTTCACCAGCGTTGCCGGTGATGCCTGCTGCAACACTGCCGCCAAGCGTGCGCTCGACGCGGCCAGCTCCGGCTGACCACTGCTGGCCAGGAACAGCCGCGCACCGCTGCGGGCAACTGACGGCAACTGCTTGCCTGCGCCAGACAGCAAAGCGCCGCGGTTCCACCACAGGCTGGGGTCCAGCGCGATATAGCTGTTGAACAAGGTTGGCTCCTGCAGCAGCGTCTCGACCACGAACAGGCCCGCCAGCGATTCGCCGATCAGCGCGCGCTCGTCGGTGGTCGGGTAGCGCTGGCGCACCTGCGGCATCAGTTCATCGCGCAGGAAATCGCGATATGCCGCCGAGCCACCAATACGTGGCGCGATCTTGCGATCCTCCGCCACGTTGCTGGGGCCGGTCATGTCGCGGCGGCGCTCGGTGTTCTCGATACCGACCAACAGGAACGGACGCATGCTGCCGTTGCCGGTAAGTACCTGCACCAGCCCGGCCACATGCAGGAAGTCCTCGCCGATGCCGCCGTCCGGCATGTAGATCACCGGCAGCGGCGTCTTCGGATCCAGCCCCCACGGCTGCGGGCGATAGACGTTGATGCGACGGGTTTCGCCCAGTGCCTTGGATTCGATGGTGAAGGTTTCGCCGATAGCCAACGGCGAAGCGGCCGCCGGCTGCGACGCCGGTTCGGCGGCCATCAGCGGCGTGGCGGAGACAGCGGACAACAACAGCGACAGCACGATCAAGCGCATTCGGGCGCCTCATCCAGGGAAAGATGCCGAGCATAGCGCCAGGACGCGAGCAGTGGCGCCTGCCAGATGCGTAGATCCACGCCATGCGTGGATGACTTGCCGTGACTCACGCCCGGGTACGGCCCCCATACCGCGCGTGCACCGCCACGTGTCGTGTTTGAACCGGCAAGGAAGCCACAGCCGTCGCATCTGCACCGAAATGCTGGAGTGCGACTCGCGCACACTGAGGACATTGATAGCGAAAGCGAAGCCAGCTTTACACGCGCTGGTTCACGACAGATGCACCGCCATGTGCGGTTTGCGACGTTCTCCAACGTGATCGAACACGCGCGCGAACGAATACGTCTCGTGTTGTCGCTTGCTGCATTAGATGCGCCTGCGCCACCATCGTTGCGCGCCTGGATTCCGCATTTCCCTTCGGAAATTTCTGATTGAAATCCAAGCGCAGGCGTAAACACCATGCTGCGCCACCGACAACGGGTGGCACCGGGCCTGCAAGCCCGTGATGAGGTTATCGCTTGTTGTTTGCGCTCACCCGTCGGCACTGTCTGCGGACCGTGCCGGCGGGTGATCCGTCGGCCTTTATGGCGGGCGGTGCGTGGGGGCCTTCGTGCCCGCCGGTCAATGGCGATACTTCATCCCGGCTTGCAGCCACGCACCGTCCGCCACCCGCTCTGCGCGGTGGCATTCCCACCCCAGAGCCGAGGAAGCCGAGATGACCGAACGTCCGTCCTATGCCTCATACGCCGCCAGCGTCAACGACGACGATGACAACCCCATACCCGAACTGAGCACGTTCCTGGGTTGCCTCGACCGCATCCGGGAAGGCGAAGGTGCAGACGGCCAGCCCTGGCCTGATGCAGACCTTCCCGCAGGGCGCAGGGTGGCACTGTCACGCGTGGAACGGGCGGCCGTCGGCATGCTGACCGTGGCAGAGATGCTGCACGCCGCCGATCGCTGCCGATCGATGGCAACGCCGGATCGGCATCTGGATGACGGTGTGGTCGAAGGGCTGTTCTTTGCCTGCCGCGGGCTGGCGGAGCTGGTGTGCCGGGATATCCGGCCTGAGTAGGAACACCTGCACCACAATCCAGCCCATACTCGGGCCGGGTTCGTCCCGAGTTCCATCGACACTGACACAAGGAGGTTCGCATGTTGAATGCCATGATCATTGCCGCGCTGGCCGCAAGCCCGGCCGCGTCCGTACCGTACGCCGACTGCCTGCTCGGCAACATCCAACCCGGCCTGTCCGACCGTGCCGCGCAATTGGTGCAGCAGGCGTGCGCCGCCAAGCATCCGGACAGCTTCATTGCCTCGCTGGAACTGGAGCGCAGTTACAGCGCCCAGCGGCAGGCCCGGTTCGATGCTGAACGCGCCGCAGTAGAGCGTGCTGCGAACGCGGCCGCGGTTGCCGCACAGGAAGCGGCAGACCGCGAGGCGGCCCGTTCCCGGGGCGCGACGTCCAAGTAGGACTCCACGTTCTGCAACAAAAAAGGCACCGCTCAGCGGTGCCTTTCTGGATGACCGGAGTCATTGCCTGCAATGGTGGGCCGTGATGGATTCGAACCATCGACCAAGAGATTAAAAGGCTCCACATTCACGCCTGAAAATCAATGACATATGCGTCGCATTTTTTCCGATGCAACCCCGTGGAACCCGCGTTGTAGCGCGGCTGCGGATGCCATTTTTCCGACGAGCTGCCCGTCCTTCCCCGCCAACACTCCTGTCGATCGACAGGGAGCTGCTGCAGCTGTCGGCGGCCAGCAATCCCATCCGAACGGCGGTGGCAGACGCGACTTGGCCAGCCCGTCCGCGCGCGCCGCCTCCCGATACGCAGTGATCCTGACCGCATGCGGGCCGGTCTGGTACCTGACTGCACACATCTTGACTGCGGCGTGGGCCTGATCGAATCTGCTGCAGCGACAGCATGCCACACGAGATCCTTGTGCCAATCCGAGCTGGCCATTCCAGGCGCTGCAGTCTCAGTGACTATGGAGCCAACAAGCCACTGCTAACGCTATTTCTAGATGGAGATCGCAAATCAGAGCAAGCAGGAGAGTCCGTAGGAATCCCCCTACTCCGGCGCGTCAATCCTCACCTAAACTAGGAAGGAGGGCTTCCAACGACGCCCACTTGCTTGACTTTTCACGAATCCGCGGCTCGCCGCATGCGAGCCGCGGAAGGCGACGCGTCGGTCGTCGTCGGACGGGAGCGCGCTCCACGCGCTCCCGTCCGACGGCTCACGGTGTGATGACGATTCGGTTCGCGCTGTTGCCGTCCCCGGCCCGGCTCGCGTTAGCAACCGTACCCGCCGGCCGCGTGCACGTGCTGGTGTGCTCGACGGCGTTGGTGACGACGCCATTGGCATCGGTCAACGTGGTCCGCCAGCGGAACGTCGCGGTCGGCAGCGGCGAGGTGTTCGTGCAGCGGAAATTGAAGGTCAGCGGCGAGGGCGTCGCGCTGGTGTAGGTGCCGTTGTAATCGCTGCAGGTCCACCCGGACGCGCACTGGACGATCTTCGTCTGCCGCTTCACCGGAAAGGCGGGATTGCCTTGATAGTGAACCGAGGCGGGGATGTTCACCCCTTGCGGCCCGCTGACGTTGGCGAGGCTCAGGATTTTGAAGGGCAGCCCGTAGGCCCACAGGTACTCCTCCATCTCGGCCTCGCACAGCACGCGTTTCACCTGGCCCGCCGGCATGGTCGGGTACATCGGGCAGTTGGAATCGTCGCCGTGGTCGAATCCCACTGCATGCCCGAATTCGTGCAGGAGCGCGGACTCTCCGTCGAACCGATCCGCTGGAATGGTGGGCGCCGTCGTGCAGATGAGCTGGGTGACGCCGGGCGTCTGATCCATGCGCTTGCGGTCGACGTAGATGTCGGCGTTGAGAATGGTCCCGTGTTCGGATTGACCGTTGTGCGTGTTTCCATTCCTGCGCCGGGGGTGACGTTGTCGGCGTCTTCGACGGTGATGTTCGCGTAGTTGAAGGCCTGAGTCTGTTCGCTGACCCGCGGATGGGTCGCCAGACTGTCGGTGGGCAGGTACAGGTCGGCGCCCACGGCGTTCCAGGCATTGGTCGCGCCGATGGCCGAAAAAATACAGCTCGACACGGAACTGTGGAATCCGACCCGGACGGACGCCACCTCCCATTGCTGATTAACCGCGGCCGGCGCGGCGTGGGCGAAACCCGCGCACGCGAACAGCCCGCTCGCCAGGGCGGCGCGCAAAAAATTCGATGTTCATGAAGGCCTCCTGCCTCAGTGCTGGTCCAGGGAAAACGTGCGGAGCTGCCGCTCGGCCGTCTTGATGTCCTTCGGGTTCGCGCCCGAACGCGCCGGTTGCGGGCCGGCGAGCAGGGCGCCGCCGTCGGACACTTCATAGATCAGAAACGGCAGCGCGCTGAACGCCGCCTCCGGTTGCTTGCGCGCCTCGGCCGTCCACTGCTCGTACAGATTCTTCGACAGCGCGAGCAGGTAACGCTTGCCGGGAACGAGAGCGACTTCGGACGACACCTCCATCAGCAGGCCGTCCGGCATGAGCCCGGATTTGCGCGCGAGGTACACCGTGTCTCCCGGCGCGCGCGAACCCTTCAACGAGTCGACGACGGTCAGCGGAATCGCCGACAGGAAACCGTCCAAACGGGTTCGCCCTTGCACGGCCGGCCCGGCGGTGGCGATCACGACCGTGTCGGCCATCGCCATTTGCTCGCCGGGCGAGGCCGTGCCCGAGAAAAATTTGCGCACGAGCTCGAACAGGTCCACATCGCGTTTGCGATAGGCCGATACATCGGCGGCCGTGAAGCCCAGCGCCGCCAGATCGATCGCGGCCTCGCGCGTCGCGGCCTGCCGCTGCTCGACGCTCAAGCCGATGACGTGGCCGGTGGCGTCGCGCAATGGCGCCGGCGGTCGCGCGTCGCCCGTCGCGACCAAGGCCTCGTACGCGCCTTGGCGATCGCGCCGGGACAGGGCTTGTATGCGTTTTTGCTGGTGCGACTGCGCTTGCGCAAGTTCGTTAGCCGGCGCGGCCGAGACGGCGGTCGGGAGCGAGACGGCGGCGCCGCTCAACAGCGCCAGGAAAACCAAAGTTCGTTGCATATCACTTTCTCCCTGCGAGGTGTTCGTCCGTACCGTGTCCGTCAGGGCGCCATGGGCGCCGCCGCCACGGTCAAATGCTGGGTGTTCAAAGCATGAACACCCTGAGAACCACGCGAACTCCAGCGTGCTCTTGCTCTTTCGCAGGCCGCCACCGCAGACGCAATGAAGGCAGCATCGTCGCCAGCCTCTTCACGGCAAGCGGCCATGTACATCGCGGTCTCCTGTTCGTCTCGCAGGTGATCTGCAACGTCGAAGTCCTGCAGCAACGGTGCGCCCGGCTTAGCGCCGGGCATCACCTCTTGGCCACCATGGGCCGCTTGGCGACCGCCGCACGCTTGGCAACAGCTGCACGCTTGGCGACCGTCGCCGGCCGCTTGCCCTGGCGCGCCACCACCCAGTCCTTCAGCACCGCGTCGATCTTGGTCTGCCAGCCGGCACCGGTTTCGCGGAACGCGTCGAGCACATCCGGCGACAGGCGGATGGTGATGCGTTCCTTCGTCTCCGCCGCCTTGGGCCGGCCACGGAGCTTGCCCTGCAGCCCCGCCGGCAACCCAGTGAACGCAACCGCGCGGGCCACATCGCCTGCGGTCCATTCCGGGTTGTCCTTGTCAGGCGTCTCGCTGTTCTTGTGCTTGTTCATAGCTTTTGACCTCTCGTTTGTTGGCCTTGCGGAAGCTGATGACCCGGATGCCCTTGGGGGTTTCGGTGAAGACCAGCGCCTGTACCCGCTCGCCTACCAGCCCCAGCCCCCGGTAACGCACCTCGCCGTACTCCTTTCGGTCATCAACGACGAACAAGGCGGTCTG
Organism: Stenotrophomonas sp. PA-6-5C; assembly: GCF_021605635.1. Taxonomy (NCBI): domain Bacteria; kingdom Pseudomonadati; phylum Pseudomonadota; class Gammaproteobacteria; order Lysobacterales; family Lysobacteraceae; genus Stenotrophomonas; species Stenotrophomonas sp. PA-6-5C. The sequence continues at coordinate 26,668 of NZ_WKEE01000029.1, read as the reverse complement.
GAAATCAAACGCACGCACCAGCTCGAAGGACAGGCCGCGCTCTTCAACGTTGCGGGCGTTCTTGGCGGCGTCGTAGGTGATTTCCAAGGCATTTATTGTATGCACATTAATTCGATGACGCAACCCCAGCGGCATCCGGACGTCCGCGCCACCCTTCAGCCGAGGTATCACGCATGAACATTCAACACTCCATCACCACGCCTCTCCTGCTCGGGAACCTGCAGATCCGCCGTGACCGCGCAGGCCGCTACTGCCTGAATAATTTGCACCAGGCGGCAGGGGGGCATGCCCGGCACCAGCCCGGCCGATGGCTTCGTGGTCAGCAAGCAGGGGAATTGCTGGTGGCCCTGCAAGAGGGCTCCCCAAATGTGGGTACCCAAGCAAGGCCAATCATCTGCACCGCTACCTGCGGCTCACCCTGTCGTGGGGGGTCTCAGGAAGCAGCAGAACGCCGATCAGCGCGCCCGCCATCGCAACCAGCAGCACGGACTGCGGAACACCGAGGATCACCCGCTCGGCCTCCCGTAGCGCGTCAGCAGTCGCCGGCGCCACAACGGCGGCGGTGAACGTCCCGACGATGGTTTTCAGGGTGCTCACGGGCTCAGTCACGACGCCAACGCCCCACCGGCCTTGCGGTACACGGCCAACAGGTCGGAAAGCTTGTGTTCGTGCTGCCCATACCCCGCGCCAGGGAGGCTCGCCCAGATGTTGCTGACCGCCTTGATGGCCTCCGGAATCTTGCCCGCCTGGATCAGCGGCAGCGCGCGGCGCTCCCGGATCTGCTGCAGGGCAATCAGGTCCTGGCTCAGCGGGCTGAAGTCCTTCAGCCGGAGCATCTTGCGATAGGCATCGAAGTAGCGGCGCAGGAGCTGGTAGCGACCAGCTGCCGTCGACTGGATCTTCAGCTTGGGCAGGTCCACCAGCACGCGCGGGTGGTCGCCGTAGCCTTGGAAAAGCTGGCCGCCCACGATCACGTCATAGCCGCGGTCCTTGGTGGCCTGCTTGCCGTTATCTGTGCCTTCGGACCACGCCAGCATGTCGAGGAAGGCCACGACGTTCACGCCGCCAGCTTGTTGGGGGGTGATCTGTGACATGGCGGATCCTGAAATGAAAAACCCCGGCTGGGTGGCCGGGGTCGGGTCGTGCGCGATGGTAGTGAATCTACCCCCTAAAGTGCGGGGGCATCAACCCCGCATCTCTAGTTCTGAGGAACTAGGATCCCCACAGGGTTTTGATCGATGACCTCGTCGACTCGTTTGATCTCCTCGCAGATCATGAGCCCAGAATTCGCTCGCACGTAAGCATCAATTCGATCCTGCCCAACATAGACCTCCTCTGGCTGGATCCTGTAGCCGCTGACCACGCCGCACATCTTCTGCTCCCCAGTGAAGTGGTCGATGAACACTAAGGGGCCTCCAGAGAAGCCGGGATTGTTGTGGCCATCAACAAACTGGAGGTTATCCAACCCTGGGGACGGCGGGCAAATCGCAGAGATAAACCCCCTCTTGAAGAACGGCATCGGAAAATCTCGGTTCAGGTTTGCCGGCATCTCCGCCGCCCAGCCGAAGGGGAATCCCAAGAAGAAAACTTCCTGTGGCAGCCCCAGGTTCTGCAGCGTGGCCGGCACAGGATGGACTTCAACATGGAAGGCGCAGGCGAGAACCGAAACGTCTGCGGTTGGATGATGTCCGATCAAGGCCAAAGGTATGCCTGTCCAGCCGTCGAGCTGACGAATCTCCAGCCTCTGTCCATCAACCCACCCTTCGAGGACGTGCTTCGCAGTCACCCAATACTGACGACCATCCTTCTCCATGAGGAAAATTGTGCCGGTTGCCAGGCCGACCCTGAGCTGGAAAACCCGCGTCCAAACGTTGTTACTAATCACATCGTGTCCCTACGAACATGGTTCCGCAGAGGATAGCGCCTTTCTCATCTGCCATGCCGCGTCCTGCTCAGCCTCTCCAAACTTGACCAAAAGCCACTCATATACCGCGCGCCACCGCTCTCGATAAGTCGATTCATCACGCCCCAGCGCGGCTGCTCGACGGCGGTCGCTGACAACGCCAACACCCGTGCCACCACACAGCTTGCACGGCACCAGCAGTTCCCCCAACATCGCCTGGCCCCTACCCTCGCAGGCCGAGCAATGCGGGCGCTTCGCAATCTCCCCGATCACCGCACCAGCCAGCGTCGGCAGCGACTCCAGGGTGCTGATCGGCCAGCACTGCGCCTTCACCCGGCCCAGCCGTTGCTGGGCGGCATCACGGTTCGCCCGCTGCTCCGCCGTCGCCGCGCCGCCCCAGCCCATGCAGACCTCCGCCAGACCGAGATCCGTACGCGCCTCGGCAAGGCGCCTCTGCTGCCGTTGCAGCTCTGGCGTTACCAGCGCGATCACCGCGTCCCGCAGCTTGTGCCGGCGCAGCGCGGCACCATCCGGCCACCAGCACGCCTCCAGCAGCTCGCGGCCCAGCCCGGCCGGAACCATGCCCAGCGCCGCCGCGATGTCCTGGTTGGTCAGATCTGGCTTTCCGCCACCCCGGCCGATATCGAACTTCACCGTGCTCGGCCCCAGCCGCGCCATCGTCTCTCGTGGATTCATGCGCCTTCCCCTGTTGTTGATTCGCCCGGCGACGGGCTGCCCGTAATCCTGATGACCACCTGCCCGCCAGGCCGTCGCTCTCGCTTCACGTCCGGATGGCATCGGAAGCGGCCATCGTCGATCCCCAGCACCTGCGCGATCCCGTCTGCGAGCATCAAAGATCGTCCTCACACTCTGTGAAACACCGGACTGCTTCTTGCTCATCTTCCCAACTCCTAAGCTCGTTGATGTAGGTCTGCTGCGCGATCAGGTCGTCATCAGATCCGTAGGTTTCGTGGAAGGTCCGCGAGCCATCCATCAAGCTCGGGCCGTAGATCTGCCGCATCGACGCGAAGGTGTTCCCCTCCATCGGTATGCGGCGGTGGTGCCATACGCAGAGCGCGAAAGGGTGCAATATCTGCACCCTTCATCCATTCAGGGTTGATCCGATACTGCCGGGTGCGACCACCTTCACCGAACCCGCTGCGGCGCCCGCCGATGCCGGCGTTGACCAGCACCAACCAGCCGGCGGGCTCGGTACTTCGAGCGCCGGGCAAACAATCCGCGCAATCCGAATCGTGCCGCATCTGCGCGCGTCGCCGCCGGCTACCAAGTAGACGCGGCAAAGGATCGTCGGCGCATTGCCGAGCTTCGAGCGGAGCTTGCCAGCGGGAGTGAACGCTAATGAGCGAGCAGAACGATTTGCTGATCTGCCTGCGTGACACGGCAGACAACTTGCGCGCGGATGGGATGCCAATTGCTGCTGATGAGCTGCAAGAAGTGGCGTCTGAAGTAGCCGCTCTGATTGACTGGCAACAGAAGGCACTCCCGCTGATGCAGGCAGCGGCAACGTGGATGCCTTCGAAGAAGTGCGCAGCGCACATCCGGGAAATCGAGACGCTGGTTGCCCGGGTCAAAGGCGGTGCCGCATGACCGCAACCGTGCAGACCATCGTCCTGCCCTGCGGCGACGACGCCCAGCGACACAACCCGAATGAGGCCCGTCCGTTCACCGGGTTCCGCATCGGTCCGCTGTTCTGCCACCACGCAATCAGCGATGACGAGTCACTGCTGCTGGCGGGGCAAGGCGAGGCGGACTACGGCGACTGGGGCATCACTCACCTCCCGAGCGGCGCATCCATCCAGCGCGCGATCCCGAGCCATTTCCGTGCCATCTGGCTGGCTCGCCAGCTTCTGGCGATCCCAGGAATGGACGGCGATTCAGCCCCGCAGGTGCGGGCGGCGGTCGCGGATCAGATGGCGGCTATCAACGTCCTGCGCGGCGATGCGGTGAGCGGCGATTGCCAAGGCGCATGCGTCAGCGGGTTCGACCTCTACCCGGGTGACAACTTGCCATGACCGACCCCGACTTCTTCGCCGCTATGGCCGTCGGCATCCCGCCCATCACCCCGCCAGGAGCAATCACCATGACCCAGCTGAAAGCCTTCTACGTCGATGACATGCCGACGATCTACGCCGCCGCGACGGCCGAGGAAGCGGCGCGCCTGTATGAGTTCGACTTAGGCGAGCCCTGCGAAGACGGCTACCCCTACCTGGTCACCGACGCCGAATTGGACACGCCGGTTCCGGAGACCGACGAGGACGAGCAGCCGACCGGCGTAATGACCACCATGCGCGCGTGGTTGGAAGAAGCCAGCGCGGGCTTCCTGTGCGGGGCCGAGTGATGCGCCACCTGGCCCTGCCCTTCTACTGCGCCGTCATCGTCGGCCTGCTGCTGGCGCTGCTCGCGCGCGCCATCTACACCGGCGCCGCTTCGTTCCTCCTGCCCTTCGGCGCAGGCGTCGTTTTCTTCACCTGGAGCGGCGTGCGCGACCTGCGGCGCAACTGGCCCGCCTTCCGCAAGGAAATGCAGCAGCGGCAGGAAACCCGTCGACGCGAAGGCTGGAAGCCGCCGCCGGCTCGGAATCCCGGGCCGCCATCCGCGCCTGTGTGCCACGACGACACCCACTGAGCAACCGCCCGCCCGGCTGACCGGGTTCCGCGCCGGCCGGACTTCCACTCGCCGGCAACCCATCCCAGGGAACCGCATGCGCAACCAACTCGACATTTTCGACCACGACCCGGCGCGCCTAGCCAAGGCAAACCGAGATGCGGCCGATCAGGCCCGGAAAGACATGCAGTTCCCTCCGAAGATCCGCCAGGAACGAGTGGACCACTACACAGCCGAGGCAGAGCGTCTGGAAGCCCTTGCCGCCCTTTGCAGTCCAACCCATGCCGCCGACGGTGGCAACCACAGCAACGCGAGGAATGCACGTTGAACGCCATCACCATCCGAACAAAGGGTGAAGCTGAGATCTTCATCTCCAGCGAATCCCTCCGCCCCGGCCATCTGATTGAACTCGACGCCGATCAGTCCATCCACCAGTACGCCACTAGCCACACGAAGCTGTTCGCCGACGGCACCAGTGCCGCCGGTAGCGACCCGCGCACCGACCACGTCGCTGTGATCGATCACTCCACCGGCCTGATGTGGGCAGTGAAGTCCATCGGCGACAACGATGGCGACCCGATGAGCCAGGCCGACTGCGAGAAGGCATGCAGCGAGCTGCGCCTGTTGGGTCACGACGACTGGCGCCTGTCCAGCCGTACCGAGCTTGCTGCCCTGGTCGATGACACGCGCCACGAACCGGCCATCGACACCGCGCTGTTCCCCGGTGTGCTGCCCCGCTGGCACTGGACCAGCACCGCGGCCGCCTGGTCCTCGGCGTCCGCGTGGCTCGTCTCTTTCTACGGCGGCCTCGTCGACTACAACCCCCGCTACGACTACGGGTTCGCGTTGGCCGTGCGTCGTGCCGGTCAGTAGTTGGCCCTTTTGATCATTTCCCTGGAGCAACCATGAACCCCATTACCCTCAAGAAGATCGGCGCCGACCGCAACCAGCTGCCGGACGATTCCAACGACCACGTCGCCGTGTTCCTGCCCGACTACGGCTTGACCTTCACCGCCACCAACATCGTGGACAGCGACGTTCCGCACGCCGACTGCGAAGCTGCTGCAAAGGCCTTGGACCTGCTCGGCCACACCGATTGGGATCTGCCGACCATCGAGGAGTACCAGCTCCTGATCGATCGCAGCCGCTACTCGCCGGCCATCAACACCGACTTCTTCAAGGACATCCAGAACGACTGGTACTGGTCGAAGACCCCGGCCGCCTGGTCCTCGGCGTCCGCGTGCTTCGTCAGTTTCTACGGCGGCGGCGTCTACGTCGTCCACCGCGGCGACCTCGGGTTCGCGTTGGCCGTGCGTCGTGCCGGTCAGTGATTTGATTTTCTGCTGAGGCCTTCCCGATGACTTCCCGCTTCCAGCCCCCGCCCATCATCAAGGCCGCCGAACGTATGGCGGTCGAGATTGAGAACGCCGTGCGCCGGTTCGTCCGCTACCACCGCTACCAGATCGGCAGCGACCTCCGCGTGCGTGCCCAGCAGGTGTTCATCAACGCCAACAACGCGTGGCGCGAGCGCGCCGAGCAGGCGCGGTGGGTGGCTGTGCTGGTGCGGGATATCGATGCCCTCAAGCAGCTCCTGCAGATTGGCAAGGGGGTTGGCGCCTTCGCCAGTTTCCGCCAGTTCGAAATGCTTATCCGCCTGGCCGAACAGCTGGGCTCCCAGGCTGGCGGCTGGCGCCGCCACCTGGCCAGCGTCTCCCATGCCCAGAATGCGCAAGCTGAAGGCGTCGCGCAGCGTGGCAAGAAACTGAGTACCCGTACCGCCCTTGCGGGGGCCAACTCATGACGAAGCCGCGCTATCCGCATCCGGGCTGCGCGGCCTGGTCGCAAGTGTATGGGGAGGCGGCCGCCTGGTCCTCGGCGTCCGCGTGGAACGTCAATTTCAACAACGGCAACGTCAACAACAACCACCGCAACAACAACGGGTTCGCGTTGGCCGTGCGTCGTGCCGGTGAGTTTCAGGGAGAGGTAAGCCGATGCCGCGCAGGTCTGCTACGCAGATACGCGCGGCCTGGTCATCCGCGCCCTGTTCGACAAACCACGCGTGCCGCAGCCGGAGAAGGAACACGCGTTCAAGGACCGCACCTGCACCAGGTGTGGCGACTCCGAAGACTGGGCAGGCCCTGACTGCATGCCGACGGCGCAGGCGGTCGATCCGCGCAGCCGGCTCCCGTTCGATCCGCGCTGGCTGCTGCAGCCGTTGCAGTGGCTTATCGACGCCGGACCTATCCCCATCAACAGTTTTGACAGGCGTTTCAGGGCCAAGGAAGCGGCATTCATCCGAGACCAACTGAATGCCTACATCGAGGAGTGCGAAAAGCCATGACACAGAAGCAGATCAGCCATCCCGAAGGCCTGCCCAACTGCGCCTCCGGCCACCGCGTGCGCCACATCCACGACATGCGCTGCACCAGCGCCGGCGGTGGTCACCTGGTCGAATGCTGCTGCAGGTCGACCAGCAAGCACTCGGACGCCGAAGCGGCACTGCGCGCCTGGCGCCGATTGAACCAGCCCGTGCGCAGCGCGCGCAAGACGGACCAGGCCTTGCCCGACAACGTGCTGCAGTTGCCACTGCTCGCAACGCCCCGGGAGGTGCGCCGTGTCGGAGGCTGACAAGATCATGCGTCCTGGAGCACACGGCGACGTGGCTGACCTGACCGGCGCGCACACCAAACGTAGGCAGATCCAGAATCTCGCGCGCAACGGGGTCCCCCACACCATCAACGCTGCTGGCTGGCCGGTGGTGATGTGGTCGGCCGTTGAGGGGTCGGCGAAGAAGGCGACCGAGGCCGATGGCGGCTGGTCAAGCAATGCTATGAGGCCCGCAGCGTAATGGGACGACGCTCTAAGGATCCTGGTGCCATCCCGCATATGCGGAAGCGTGTGCGGGGCAAGACCACGTATTACTTCTTCGACCACGGCGGAAAGCCACGCCGCGAAACACCTCTGGGCAAGAGCTACCCAGAGGCTGTGCGCAGGTGGGCCGAACTGATGGCGACCGAGGCGGTTGTGCCGGAGATCGTGACTTTCCGGGACGCCGCTAAGCGGTACAAGCAATTGGTCATCCCGAAGAAGCGCGCATCAACGGCCAAGGTCAATCTGGCAGAAATGGCGAAGCTGGAGGAATTCTTCTGCAATCCGCCAGCGCCGTTGGCCAAGATTCGGCCGCTGCACGTACGGCAGTACCTGGACTGGCGAACCAAGAACGGGACGGTGGCCATGGTCAGCGCCAATCGCGAGAAGGCGCTACTGAGTCATCTGTGGAACAAGTGTAGGGAATGGGGCTTCACCGACGCGGAGAACCCTTGCAAGGGTGTGCGTGGTTACGGCGAAGCGGGCCGCGATGTGTACGTCGAAGACGACGTATACCGGGCAGTGTGGGAGGCGGCAGACCAGCCTCTGCGTGATGCGTTGGATCTGGCGTACCTGACTGGCCAGCGACCATCCGATGCCCTCGGCATGGACCGACGCGACGTGCGCGATGGCTTCCTGCACATCAGCCAGAGCAAGACGAAGCACAAGCTCCGCATTGCCATCGAGGGCGAGTTGGCCGAACTATTGGTTCGCTTCGGCGCCAGGACATTCAAGCGGCGCGGCAAGCAAAAGGGCGCGGTGATCGTACACACGGCGCTGCTGCTGGATGAGTACGGTCAGCCCCTGAGCAAAGGCCAGCTGCGGAGCAGGTTCGACGCAGCGCGCGCGCGTGCCGGCGTGCCCAAGGCGGCGTTTCAGTTCCGGGATTTGCGGGCGAAGGCGGGCACCGACAAGGCCGACTCCGCGGCGGACATTCGCCAGGCACAGCGGCAGTTGGGACACTCTTCCGTCGTGATGACCGAGACCTATACCCGAAAGCGCAAGGGCGATCGCGTAACCCCGACAAAGTGATTTTGCGGAAAATATTGCCGATTGCGGAAAAACAAAAAGGGCTCCGGATCGCTCCGAAACCCTTCTGCCGCAATGGTGGGCCGTGATGGATTCGAACCATCGACCAAAAGATTAAAAGTCTTCTGCTCTACCGACTGAGCTAACGGCCCATGCAAGGCCCCGGCCTTTCGGCGGGGTGGGCATTCTACCGTACTTTGCGGGGCTGGGTGAAGTCGGGGATCTACGAAGTTGCCGGGCTGCGGGCTCTAAACCTTTGCACCGCCCGCCGCATCTCACTTGCGACCCTGCCCCGGAGCGATGGATGCGCCTGCCACTGCCGCTGATGCTCGCCCTGCTGCTGCCGTTCGCCGCCTCTGCCGCAGCGCCCACACAGGTGCGGACCGACGATATCGACCGCTTCTGGGCCACCTACGATGCGGTACTTGCCGAGCCCGATGCCGCGCAGCGGTTGGCCCTGGTGCAGCAGCGCTACATCGATCCAGGCAGTCCCGGCCTGCATGCGCTGATGAAGGTGCGCAACTACACCGCCGCCGAGTACGCCGACGCCATGCTCGCCTGGCCGCGCTTCTGGTCTTCGGTGCGGCCGCTGACCGCCAACGCACGGCAGGCCAGCGCCACGCTGGAGCGGGATCTGGCGGCGTTCCGCAGGCTCTACCCCGCCCTGCGCCCGGCCAGCATCACCTATGCGGTGGGCGTGCTGCGCACGGGCGGCACCACGCTGGGTAACCAGGTGCTGATCGGCGCGGAGATGGCACTGGGCGATGCAAGCGTGGATGTCAGCGAACTGCCGGAGCCGTTGCGCAGTCGCCTGCGGGTCTTCTACGACAGCAATCCCGGTGCGAACAACGCACAGAACAACCTGCATGAGTACGTGCACACCCAGCAGCGCGAGACCACTGGTTCGCTCGCGCAGTACGCGGTGCGCGAGGGCGTGGCCGAGTACGTGGCCGAGCGGATCAGCGGCCGTCGACCGGCGCTGCCACTGTATGCCTATGGGCCGCTGCACGAATCGGAAATCCGCGCTCGCTTCATCGCCGAGATGGATGGCGATGACCTGGACAACTGGCTGTACAACAGCGCACGCAATCCGTTCGGTGTGGGCGATCTGGGTTACTACGCGGGGTATCGCATCGCGCAGGAGTACATGCGCCGGCAGCCGGATGAGCAGGCGGCGATCGCACGGATGATCGAGCTGGATTACGAGGATCCTGCAGCGGTGCGGGGGTTTATCGAGGCGTCGGGGTGGCTGCAGCAGCGGTAACGCCGGGCCATGCCCGGCGCACAGTGCCAACCAAGGTTGGCACCTACCAGTATCAGACCACCCGGTGGTGCCGGGCCATGCCCGGCGGCCCGCGTCTCAGGCGTACAGCGTCGGGTCGGCGACGCCGGCTTCGGTGAAGCCCTGCGCGCGCAGACGGCAGGCATCGCAGTGGCCACAGGCCGCGCCGTTGGCATCGGCGTTGTAGCAGGACACGGTCAGGCCGAAGTCCACGCCCAGGCGCACGCCTTCGCTGACGATCTGGCCCTTGCTGAGGAACTGCAGCGGCGCATGCACGGTGATGCCCGCGCCTTCCACGCCCGACTTGGTCGCCAGGTTGGCCAGTGCCTGGAAGGCGGCGATGAATTCAGGGCGGCAGTCCGGGTAACCGGAGTAGTCCACGGCGTTGACGCCGCAGAAGATGTCGTTGGCACCGAGCACTTCGGCCCAGCCCAGGGCCAGCGACAGCATGATGGTGTTGCGTGCCGGCACGTAGGTCACCGGGATGCCCTCGCCGCCCGCTTCGGGCACGTCGATGTCATCGGTCAGCGCCGAACCGCCGATGCTGCGCAGGTCCACGTCCACGGTCTTGTGCACGATCACGCCCTGGGCCTTGGCCACGCGCGCGGCGGCATCCAGCTCGGAAGTATGGCGCTGGCCGTAACGCACGCTCAGGGCATGCACGGCGAAGCCCTGTTCCTGGGCCATGGCGATGACGGCGGCTGAATCCATGCCGCCGGAGAGAAGCACGACTGCCTTCTTCATGGGTAAATCATCCGGTTTGGGGGAAAAGCCAGCACGCTGTCCCGCGCCGGAACTACATCAATGAATAACAAACGGGCTCAGCGGCCCGGTTCGTCATTCCAGAGAATCTTATGCAACTGCATCTGGAAGCGCACCGGCAACCGGTCTTCCACGATCCAGTCCGCCAGCTGGCGGGCAGTAATCTCGCCCTTGCTGGGCGAGAAGAACACCGTCGTGCGCTGCACCAGCTGGTGCTCGGCGACCATGGCCTTGGCCCAGTCGTAGTCTTCGCGGTTGCAGATCACGAACTTGATCTGGTCGCGCGTGGTCAGCAGCGGCAGGTTCTCCAGCCGGTTGCGCGCGACTTCGGCCGAGCCGGGGGTCTTGATGTCGACCACACGCGATACACGCGGATCGACCGCGCTGACGTCCAGCGCACCGGAGGTTTCCAGCGACACATCCAGGCCGGCGTCGCACAGTTTCTGCAGCAGCACCAGACAGCGCTTCTGCGCCAGCGGCTCGCCGCCGGTCACGCAGACGTGGCGCACGCCCTGCGCCTGCACATGGGCCACGATGTCGTCGATGTCCCACCAGGTGCCGCCGTGGAAGGCGTAAGCGGTGTCGCAGTACTGGCAGCGCAGCGGGCAACCGGTCAGGCGCACGAACACAGTCGGCCAACCGGCGGTATCGGCCTCACCCTGCAGCGAGGTGAAGATCTCGGTGATCTTCAGGCGCGGCAGTGGCGACTGCACGATCTCGCTGGGCGTGGCGACGGCGTTGGACGGAGTGACGGCGGTCATGGCAAACAATTCTTCATGGGGCGGGCGACGAATGTATCGGCGCCGGAAACGAAAGCAGCCGAGCATGGGCTCGGCTATACAGGAGGCTGCCGGGAGTCAACCCAGCGCCAGGGGGCGTATTGTACGCCCGGCCAGCGGATCAGCGGATCAGCGGATCTGATTGCCGAGGCGGATCGACTGCAGGCGGTCCTGCGCGGTACGCGCGGCATCCGAGCCCGGGTATTGCGCCACGACGGTCTCCAGCGTCTGCTGGGCCTGGTCGACCTTGCCCTCGCCATACTGCGAGAGGCCGACCTTGAGCAGGCCACCTGCGGCCTTGTCGTGGGTGGGATAGCGCGAGAGCAGTTCGCGGAACTGGGACTCGGCCATCGGGAAATTGCGGGTGGCGTAATAGCTCTCGCCCAGCCAGTACAGCGCATTGGGGGCGTAGACGCCGTTCGGGTACAGCTCCAGGAAGCTCAGGAACAGCTGCGCCGAATCATCGTACTTGCCTGCCTTCAACGCATCGAAAGCCACGTTGTAGGACGTACGCTCGTCACCGGTGACGGCCAGGCTGCCCGGGTCACCATGGACGGAAGGCGGCCGCTCGGAAGTGGCCGCCGCTGCGGGTTTTGCCGGGGCTGCAGGAGCCTTCGGTGCGCTCGCCGGAACAGCAGGCAGGGCCGGGGCGGCAGAGCCCCCTTCCAACCGGTTCAGGCGGCTGTCCAGATCCAGGTACTGGTCCTGGGCGGACTGCTTGAGCTGGGCGTTGTCGTGCTGGAGTTGCTCGATCGAGGCCTGCAGGCTGGTGACCTGCTGCCGCAGCTGGTTGATCTGGTTCAACAGGTCCTGGTTGGCACTGTTGTTGTACATCTGCTGCTCGAGCGAACCGACGCGGTCGGCCAGACTCTGACGTTGTGCATGCGCCGGTGCGGCAGCCACGAGGGCTGCCGCAACGACCAGCATCAGTTTGATGCCAAGGCGCATGGATTACTGCGCGGTGTAGACGATTTCGACGCGACGGTTCTGCGACCAGCAGGACTCGTTCGACTCGGTGCAGACCGGACGCTCTTCACCGTAGGACACGACGGTCAGCTGCGAAGCCGAGCCACCGTTGGCCTGCAGCGCCGAGTTGACGCCGTTGCCACGACGCTCGCCCAGGGCCTGGTTGTACGCGCGCGAACCGCGCTCGTCGGTGTGGCCCTGCAGGGTGATGCGCGAAGACGGACGGTCACGCAGGTACTTGGCGTGGCAAGCCATGATGGCCTGGAATTCCGGCTTCACGTCTTCCTTGTCCAGGTCGAAGTAGACAACGCGCTGACGCAGGCAGGCATCGGTGTCCAGATCGCCCGGGCCGTACAGGCCGGAGGTGGACGGACCGGTCGGGGTGGTGGTCGAGGTGCCGGTATCGACCGGAGCCGGGGCTTCTTCCTTGACCTTCTTCGAGCAACCGGCCAGGACGGCCACGGACAGCAGGGAAACAAGCAGAACGCGGGTGGACTTGTTCATGGCGATACCTTTGTGGCTCCTAAGCCGATGAGGGGTTCAATACAGAGAAAATATTAACACTCTTTTAGCGCTGGGTACGGTATGGGGACCATGCCGGCTCGCGCACATCACCGTCTGCCAGGACCAGGCGCTGGCGCACGCGCGCGTCGGCCGAGACGGCGTACAGCACACCACGACCACCCTCACGGGCGGCATACAGCACCATGCTCGCGTTGGGCGCGAAGCTCGGCGATTCGTCCAGCGAACCCGGCGACAGCGTGCTCCAGCGCGGCGAGCCCAGCGAGCTGTCCATCAGCGCGATCTTGTAGCTGTTGCCCGAACCCTGGGCGACAGCGATCTTCTTGCCGTCGTAGGACACCGACGGCTTGGCGTTGTAGTTGCCCTGGAAGGTCACCCGCTCGGCGCTGCCACCACCTGCGCCGACCTTGTAGACCTGCGGACGGCCGCCGCGATCAGAGGTGAAGTACACCGCGCTGCCGTCCGGGGCCCAGGTCGGCTCGGTGTCGATGGCGAAGTGGTTGGTCAGCTGGGTCAGCTGCTTGCTGCCCAGGTCCATCACGTAGATTTCCGGGTTGCCCGAACGCGACAGGGTCAGGGCCAGCTTGCGGCCGTCCGGCGAGAAGGCCGGTGCGCTGTTGATGCCGCGGAAGCTGGTGACCAGTTCACGGGCGCCGGTGGAGATGTTCTGGATGTAGATGGCGGAGTTGCCACGCTCGAAGCTGACGTAGGCCAGCTTGTTGCCATCCGGGCTCCACGACGGCGACAGCAGCGGCTCGGCCGAACGCACGATGGTCTGCGGGTTGAAGCCGTCCGAATCGGCGACCATCAGCGCATAGCGCATGGCGTCGCCCTTGCCGCTGGCGGTCACGTAGGCGATGCGGGTCCAGAAGGCGCCGCGGACACCGGTGATCTTCTCGTAGATGGCGTCGGCCATCTGGTGGGCGACGTCACGCATGGCGTTGCCGCGCGCGGTCATCGCCAGGCCCAGCAGGCGCTCGCCCTTGGGCACGTCGAACAGTTCGTACTCGACGCGGTAGGCGCCGGCGCCGGCGTCCATGACCCGGCCGACGACGATGTAGTTCTGCTTCAGCGCGCGCCAGGTGGCGAACTGGATGTCACCGCCACGGATCGGCTTTTCGACGATCTGCGCTTCGGGCAGCGTACGGAACTGGCCCGAACGTTCGAGGTCGGCACGGACCACGCCGGCAACATCGGTCTGCGGGGCGGCGGCCGAACCCTGGTAGGGCATCGGCACGATGGTGATCGGGAGGGCGGAGGCATTGCCGCCGATGATGTCGATATCCAGCCCCTTCTGCTGCGCGACGGCAGCGAAAGGCAACAACAGGGCCGCAAACACGGCAAGCCAGCGAGGCATCTTCTTCATGGAGAGCTCAAAAAAGGGAAACCGGAACGAGGGATAGCAAAACGGGAGTGAACCGCTTCGCAATCATGAACCAAGGGTACGTGAATTCCGGGTCAGTGCCAGCCCGTGCTCTCACATGCCGTTAACGTCGCGGCCAACTTCCGTGCGGATGACTCGCCGCAAGCATGGCTTGGACGGCACCGTACGATCCAGAGTCAGAGGCGTCATCGGATGACGGGACAGCCCCACAGGGCTGCCCTGCCCCCGCGCCTCAGCGATCCTGGGCGGTGAAGGTGAAGTTGATCGTGCGCGCGAACACCTGCTCGAAGCCACGGTACGGCAAGGGCTGGGCATTGAGCACGGCGGCCTCGATCGAGCGCTTGCCGGCCTCGTCGAACGGGCAGCCGGCGCTGACCGTAGCGCTGCGGACCGTTCCCCCCGGCAGCTGGTTGATGGTGATCTGGCAGCGTTGGCCCAGCGGCACGCTGTCCGGACGCACCCACTGCGCCAGCACCTTGGCCTGGATGGCTGCCGCGTACTTGGCAGACAGGTCGTCACTGCTGCCACCACCACCGGCGGCCGGCTGTGCGGCGCCGCTGGCACCGGCAGCGGCCGTGCCCGCGGCATTGCGCGCGGCGGCAACCTGGCGCAGCTTCTGCTCGGCCAGCTTGGCTTCCTTCTCGGCCTGCTCGCGGCGGGCACGGATATCGGCGATCTTCTTCTGCTTCTCGGCTTCAGCCTTGTCGGCCGCCAGACGCTCCTGCTCGGCCTGCTTTTTCTTGGCGTCCGCTTCCTGCTGCTTGGCCAGGCGCAGCTTCTGCTCGGCTTCTTCCTGGCGCTTGCGCTCGGTCAGGTCGATCTGCTCCTGGCGACGCTTGGCTTCCTGCTCCTGCTTGGCCTTCTCCTGCGAGATCGCCAACGCGCTGACCGCATCCTGGTCCTTGGTGTCGGGCTGCGCCACGCGCTCCTGCGCCTGTTGCTGCTGCGGCGTCGGCGCATCCTGCGGGCGCGGCTCTTCAATCGGCTGCGGCGGCGGGATGGTGTCTTCCGGCACCGGGATCGGCTCGACCACCGGCGGCGGCAGGTCTTCCAGCTTCTCCGACTGGCGCAGGGCCTGACGGGCGGCGGCGGCTTCGGACGCGGACAGCGCCAGGCTGGCCTCGACCGAGGGATCGCCTGCGGCGGCATCGGTATTGCGCTGCGGTGACCACAGCCAGGCGCCGATGAAGATCAGCGCGACCAGCAGGTGCACCAGCACGGCCAGCAGCAGGGGCTGGCCCCAGCCGGGCTCCTGCTTGTGCGGTAGCGGCAGGGCGTCAGTTCGCATCGGTGGCCAGGCTCACCTTGTCGACGTGGGCGCGCTTGATCACATCCATTGCCGCGATGACCTTCTCATAGGCCACGGCACGGTCGGCAGCGACGATCACGCGCACGTCCTTGTCCTGCGCGGCGATGCCGGACAGGTGGCCCTGCAGTTCCTCGGCGGTGACGGCGGTGGGTTCCTTGGCGTCGGGCAGCTTGAGGCTGAGCTGGCCGTCCTGGCGCACCGAGACGATCAACGGATCCTGCTTGCTTTCCAGCGCCTTGGCGTTGGAATTGGGCAGGTCGACGTCGAAGGTCAGGGTGAGCATGGGCGCGGTGACCATGAAGATGATCAACAGCACCAGCATGACGTCGATATAGGGAACGACGTTGATTTCCGATTTCAGCTTGCGGCGCTTGCGGCGACCGATGGCAGCGGACATGGCTTGGACTCCCGGGTCTGGCGCTTACTCGTCGCCAGCGCTCTGGCGCTGCAGGATCGAGCTGAACTCGTCGGCGAAGGTCTCGAAACGCACCGACATGCGCTCCACGCGGGTGGTGAAGCGGTTGTAGGCCCACACCGCCGGAATCGCCACGAACAGGCCGATGGCGGTGGCGAACAACGCTTCGGAGATGCCCGGGGCGACGGCGGCGATACCGGCCTGGGCACCGCTGCTGATCATGTCGTGCATGGTCACCATGATGCCGAACACGGTACCGACCAGGCCCACGTACGGGGCGGTCGAGCCGATGTTGGCCAGCAGTTCCAGGTTGCGCTCGAGCTGGTCGACTTCGCGGGTATAGGTGGTGCGCATGGCGCGCTGGGCACCTTCCAGCTGGGCACGGCCATCCAGCCGGCGCTTGTCGCGCAGGCGGGTATATTCGCGGAAACCGGCTTCGAAGATCGCTTCCAGGCCGCCGACATTGCGGCTGCGGTCGGTGGCCGAGCTGTACAGCTTGCCCAGGTCGGCACCGGACCAGAAGCGATTCTCGAACTCGTCTGCTTCGCGGGTGGCCTGCTTGAAGATGCGGGCCTTGCGGAAAATGATCACCCAGCTGACGAACGAGCCGACCAGCAGCGCGAGCACGATGATCTTCACCGGCAGGCTGGCCTTGGCCATCAGTTCGAGGTAGTTGATGCCGCCGCCGGTGGTGGCCTGGGCAAGGGTCTGGGTCGCGGCATTGCTGACGTCAGCCGGCAAAGCCTCGGTGACCGTGGCCTGCAGGGCCAGGAGCGTTGCGATCATCCGTTGTTCCTCAAGAGTTCTGTTCGGATTCGGGGTGGAGGTGGGGTTGCAGCGCGGCAAGGACGGAATCGTCCATGCCACGCGGGCGGAAACTGGCCGCGTCCAGTGCGGCGATGCGGACCTGCGCGGACAGCAGCAGCTGGCCGTCACGCAGGACCTGCTGGTCGAAGACCATGCTGGCCTTCTTCAGCTGGACCAGGGTGGCGCTGACCTGCAGCTGGTCATCCAGCCGTGCCGGCTTGATGAAATCCATCTGCATGGAGCGCACCGCGAAGACCATGCCGTGCTCGGACCGCATGCGCTCCTGGCCGTAGCCCAGCGCGCGCATCCATTCGGTCCGGGCCCGTTCCATGAAGGCCACGTAGCGGGCGTGGTAGACCACGCCGCCAGCGTCGGTATCTTCCCAGTAAATGCGTGTCGGCCAACTGAATCGGGGTTCAACCGAGGGTTCAACCGACATCGGGGACCTCGGCGAACAGATCCTGCGGCGGGTTCTTCGGCTTCAGGCCCAGGTGCCGGTAGGCCTTGTGGGTCGCCATGCGGCCACGCGCGGTGCGCACCAGGTAGCCCTGCTGGATCAGGTACGGCTCGACCACATCTTCCAGCGTGCCGCGCTCTTCGGACAGCGCCGCTGCGAGCGATTCGATGCCGACCGGGCCACCGTCGAAGTAGTCAACCATGGTCTTCAGCAGCCGACGATCGAGCTCATCGAAGCCCTCCGGGTCGACCTTGAGCATCTGCATCGCCGCCTGGGCCACGGTCTGGTCGATGTGGCCACCGGCCTTGACCTGGGCGTAATCGCGCACACGGCGCAGCAGGCGGTTGGCGATACGCGGAGTGCCACGCGCGCGCCGCGCGATCTCCCCTGCCCCGTCGGCGGTGCAGTCGATGGCCAGGATGGCGGCCGAGCGACGCACGATGCGGGTCAGTTCTTCGACACTGTAGAACTCCAGCCGCTGGACGATGCCGAAGCGGTCGCGCAGCGGCGCGGTCAGCAGACCGGCGCGGGTGGTGGCGCCGATCAGGGTGAACGGCGGCAGATCGATCTTGATCGAGCGCGCCGCAGGGCCCTCGCCGATCATGATGTCGATCTGGAAATCTTCCATCGCCGGGTACAGCACTTCCTCCACCACCGGCGACAGGCGATGGATCTCGTCGATGAACAGCACATCGTGCGGCTGCAGGTTGGTCAGCAGCGCGGCCAGGTCGCCGGCCTTTTCGATCACCGGGCCGGAGGTCACGCGCAGGGCCACGCCCAGTTCGTTGGCGATGACATGACTGAGGGTGGTCTTGCCCAGGCCGGGCGGGCCGAAGATCAGCACGTGGTCCAGCGCATCGCCACGACCCTTGGCGGCCTGGATGTAGATCTCCATCTGCTCGCGCACCGGCACCTGGCCGAGGTAGTCGGCAAGTCGCTTGGGTCGGATGCTGGCGTCGGCGGCGTCATCCTCGCGGGTGGCGCCGGCGGCGATGATGCGGTCGTCGGTCATGTGCTGATTATGCGGCAAAAACGAGGGGATTCGGCCGGGCTGCGCCCGGCACCCGCGGAGGCCAAAGCAACGGCAACAGCCGAAGCAAGAGCAGAAGCAGGTTTCCCGAGGGATGGCGGGGTGGGTCCGGTTGCGGGGGACGCTGCAAGTACGTCCATGTAAGCTCGGTCGCGCCATCCATGGCGCTCACGCCCCCGCAACCGGACCCACCCCGCCTTCGACAGATCGCTGCGATCTGCCGGAATGGCATGGGCTGCTCTTGGTGGGTGTCGACCTTGGTCGACACGGTAGATCCACGCCATGCGTGGATGGATCTGGATGACACGAACATGGGGGCAGAGCCCTTTTCCTTAGGAAAATGGATCCGACCCCGCGCGGTCAGATCTCGACCTGCGCTCCGAGCTCTACCAACCGGTTGCCCGGAATCCGGAAGAAGCCCGTCGCCGGAGCGGCGTTCCTGTGCATCAGCGCGAACAGCTTGTCGCGCCAGATCGGCATGCCACGGTTGGCGGTGGCGACGATGGTTTCGCGGCTGGCGAAGAAGGTGGTGTCCATCGGGTCGAAGTAGATGCCGCCGTGGTCGCACGAGCGCATCAGCGCCAGCGGTACGTCGGGGGTCTCCATGAAGCCGAAACGCACGTAGACGCGGTAGAACTCATCGCCCACCGATTCGATCTTGAGTCGCTGCCCCTCCGCCGCGTACGGCACCGGCAGGGTCACCACATGCAGGAACACGTTGCGCTCGTGCAGCACCTTGTTGTGCTTGAGGTTGTGCATCAGCGCATGCGGGGCCACGGTCGGGTCGGCGGTGAGGAACACCGCAGTGCCCGGTACGCGTACCGGCGGCGCCAGCATCAGGCCCGGCAGGAAGGTGTCGATGCGGATACCGTCCTTGCGGATCTCATCGCGCAGCAGTTCGCGGCCACGACGCCAGGTGCGCATCATGGTGAACAGGAAGATGCCCAGCACCACCGGGAACCAGGCGCCCTGCAGCAGCTTGGCGCCGTTGGCGATGACAAAGCCCAGGTCGATGACGAAGAACACCACGCACAGCGGCAGGATCCAGTTGCGCGCCTTCGGCCACAGCGAACGGGCGACCAGGGCCAGCAGCAGGGTATCGATCAGCATGGTGGCCGACACCGAGATGCCGTAGGCCACGGCCAGGTTGGACGAGCTGCGGAAGGCCAGCACCAGGCCGATCACCATCACCGCGATGCCCCAGTTGATGCCGGGGATGTAGATCTGGCCGATGGTGTCGTGCGAGGTGTGCTTGATGCGCATGCGCGGGATGTAACCCAGCTGCATGGCCTGGCGCGAGACCGAGAACGCACCGGTGATGACCGACTGCGAGGCGATCACTGCGGCCATCGTGGCCAGCACGATCATCGGGTACAGCGCCCACGACGGTACCGCCTCGAAGAACGGGTTCTTCACTGCCTCGGGATGGTTGAGCACCAGCGCGCCCTGCCCCAGGTAGTTCAGCACCAGGCATGGCAGCACGAAGAAGTACCAGGCGTGGCGGATCGGCTTGGCACCGAAGTGGCCCATGTCGGCATACAGCGCCTCGCCACCGGTCACCGCCAGCACCACCGCGCCGAGGATGAAGATGCTGTGCCAGCCGTGTTCCATGAAGAAGCGGATCGCCCACCACGGATTGAACGCTTTCAGCACTTCCGGCGCATCGACGAT
This sequence comes from Stenotrophomonas sp. PA-6-5C, assembly GCF_021605635.1. NCBI lineage: Bacteria > Pseudomonadati > Pseudomonadota > Gammaproteobacteria > Lysobacterales > Lysobacteraceae > Stenotrophomonas > Stenotrophomonas sp. PA-6-5C. The sequence goes on along the minus strand of NZ_WKEE01000029.1, from coordinate 6,859 downwards.
GTTGTAGATGCCGATCGCCGCCAGCGAAATGAACCAGATCGAGGTGATGGGCCCGAACAGCTTGCCGATCTTCTCGGTGCCAAAGCGCTGTACCGCGAACACCGCCAGCAGCACCACCACGGTGATCGGCACGATGAAGGCATGCAGCCCGGGGGCCGCCACCTCCAGGCCTTCCACCGCGCCCAGCACCGATATCGCTGGCGTGATCACGCCGTCGCCGAAGAACAGCGACGCGCCGAAGATGCCGAGGATGCCGACCACGTACGCCGAGCGTGACCCGTTGCGCAGCGTGCGCTGGGTCAGCGCCATCAGCGCCATGATGCCGCCCTCGCCGTCATTGTCGGCGCGCATGATGATGGTCACGTACTTCAGGGTGACCACGATGTTCAGCGCCCAGAACGCCAGCGACAGCACGCCCAGCACGGTGTCATGGTCGCTGGTGAGCCCGTAGTGGGGCGAGAACGCCTCCTTCAGGGTGTACAGCGGGCTGGTGCCGATATCGCCGAAGACCACGCCGATCGCACCGATGATCAGCGCCAGCCCCCCGGCGGGGGGAGCGTGACCATGGCCGCCATGGGCGGCGGTGTGCGGGGTTTGACTGCTGGACATGGGGCTCCTGGCGAAGCTCAGGGTGTAATGGGGAAGGAAACGGCGCGGCTCAGCGCAGCGCCGACTGCAGGGCCTTGCGGATGACCATGGCCACTTCATCGCCCTCGTTGAAGGCTTCGCGCGCCATCCGCGCCGCCTCGGTCGGCTTGTAGCCCAGCTGCTGCAGCGCCACGGTGGCATCGGACAGCGGATCGGCCGGGGCCGGGCCACTGCCGGTCGGCAGTGCGCCACCTGCACCGAACTGCGCCGCGCGGTCACGCAGTTCCAGCACCATGCGCTCGGCGGTCTTCTTGCCGATGCCCGGGATGCGGGTCAGCGCGGTGATGTCGCCGGCCTGGACCATGCGTGCGAATTCTTCGACGGTGACGCCGGACAACACGGCCAGCGCGATCTTCGCGCCGATGCCGCTGACCCGCTGCACGTCGCGGAACAGGCGGCGCTCTCCTTCGCGCAGGAAGCCGTACAGCGAGACGCTGTCTTCCTTCTGCGAATAGTGGGTGTAGAGGATGACCTCACGGCCGAGCTCGGGCAGGTCGTAGAAGGTGCTCATCGGCGCCTCCAGCTCGTAGCCCACTCCGTTGACGTCCACCACCAGCCACGGCGGCGCCTTGTAGGCGACGATTCCGCGCAGTCGACCGATCATTGCGTGCAGCTCCTCATTTGCGGCCCCACGCCTGGCGGGCAGTCAGCCCCAGGCGGTTGGCCGTTGCCCTTACGTGGGCATGGGTGATGGCCACGGCCAACGCGTCGGCCGCGTCGGCCTGCAGCTTTGTCTTCAGGTTGAGCATGAGCCCGACCATGTGTTGAACCTGTTGCTTTTCGGCGCCGCCACGACCGACCACCGCCAGCTTGATCTCGCTGGCCGCGTATTCGTGCACCGGCAGGTCGCGCAGCACCACCGCCGAAATCGCCGCGCCACGGGCCTGGCCCAGCTTCAGCGCCGAATCGGGGTTGCGTGCCATGAACACCTTTTCGATGGCCACTTCCTGCGGCTGGTACTCGTGGCACAGCTCGGCCAGGCCCAGCACCAGCAGCTTCATGCGCTGCGGGAAGTCATCGGCCCCAAGCAGCACCAGCGGCTGGTGATGCACGTGGCTGACCCGGCCGCTGGCATCGACATCGATGATGCCGACCCCGGTCCGCTGTGAACCCGGGTCGATGCCGAGAATACGGGTCATGCGGCACACACGCAGGCGCCGCTGATCCGGGAAGGACGCATGCGGCGGTGATGGCTGGAAACGTCTGGGATCATCATGGTCCGCATTGTCCGCTCACCGGCCGCCAAAGGCGACCGGTGGAGCGTACGTTCAGGCGTAGGCGTCCGCGCCGAGATCGGCGTTGGAGTAAACGTCCTGCACGTCGTCGAGGTCTTCCAGCATGTCCAGCAGCTTCTTGACCTGCAGGACGGTGTCGCCCTCGACCTTGATGTCGTTGTCGGCACGGAAGGTCAGCTCGGCATGGTCCGGCGTGCGGCCAGCCGCCTGCATCGCATCCTTGACCGCGTGGAAGCTGTCCGCGGCGGTGAGCACGTCGATCGCGCCATCCTCCGGGTAGACCACGATGTCATCCGCACCGGCCTCGATGGCCGCTTCGGAGATGGCGTCCTCATCGGCGCCGGCAGCGTAATGCAGCACGCCCACGCGCTTGAACATGAAGCTGACCGAGCCTTCGGTGCCCATGTTGCCGCCGCACTTGCTGAACGCATGACGGACATCGGCCACGGTGCGCACGCGGTTGTCGGTCAGGCAATCGACGATGACGGCCACGCCACCGGGCGCGTAGCCCTCGTAGCGGATCTCTTCGTACTCGACGCCTTCCAGTTCACCGGTGGCCTTCTTGATGGCGCGCTCGATCACGTCCTTGGACATGTTCGCGGTCAACGCCTTGTCCACGGCCACACGCAGGCGCGGGTTGTTGTTGGGGTCGCCTCCACCGCCGCGCGCGGCGACGCCGATCTCACGGATGATCTTGGTGAAAATCTTGCCGCGCTTCGCGTCAGACGCGTTTTTGCGGTTCTCGATGGAGGGGCCTCTACCCATGGGTCTTTTCGTACGTGCGTTGATGGATAAGGCCGCGGATTCTACCTGATCGGGCCCGGTGACCGTGTCGAGGGCGGATAGGTGCCGCAGGGCACGGCGCCCCGGTAGCGCCGGGCCATGCCCGGCGAGCGCAGCGGCGCTGGGTGACGTCGCTCAGGCCGCAGCGGCGTCGCGGCCATGGTCGAACTGGCCATGGCGGAGGAAATGCGCGGTCTGCCGCGCGGCATCGGGTGACACCACCAGGCCGCTGTGGCTGGTGCGCACCACGCAGTGGTCGGACAGGCCCGGCAGGCGGGTCTCGGCCAACGCCACGGTGCCATCGGAATCGTCATCCAGCGCCCCGAGCAGGCTGCCCAGCCCATGCGGCACCGAGCCGGCGATCAGGCCGACCGCAGCCTTGCCCTGCCAGTCCGGCAGCCCGTCCAGCAGCAGTTCGCTGCTGCGGCCCAGGGCCAGGCCCCAGCCATGTTCGGACAGCGAGCGCGCGGTACCACTGCCACGCAGTGGCGAGCCCAGGCAGACCACGCGCTGCACGGGCAGCTGCGGCTGCCGGCGCAGGGCTTCCAGCGCCAGCAGGCCGCCCAGGCTGTGCCCGACCAGCGACAGCGGGCCTGCGTCTGCCAGCCGCTCCAGCAACTGCGGGACGGCCACATCGGGGCCGCCGAATACGGACGAGTAGCCAAAGGTATGGACCTGGAAGCCACGCGCGCGCAGGCGCCAGGCCAGCGGCCCGACCCAGGCACGGGCATTCCAGATGCCATGCAACAACAGAACGGGGGGAGTCATGTGCAACAGCCTGGCGGTCAGCGGGGCGGAACTACGGTGATTGAACAGAAGCCAGGAGCAAGCGGCGGTGAACGGCTTCAGGCCGGATGCGGCAGACGGCGCAGGATGAACTCAAGATCGTTGGTATCGCCCACCGGGAACAGGTACTCGCCGGCCTTTTCGAAACCATACCGGGCGTAGAAGCGCTGGGCCCCGAAGTTCTCCGACCACACGCCCAGCCACAGCGTGCGCGGGCCGTCACGCTCCAGCCAGGCCAGCGCGGTTTCCAGCAGGCGGCTGCCCCAGCCGCAGCTCTGCTGCGTCTTGACCAGGTACAGGCGCTTGAGTTCGCCGTCACCGGGCTTCACGTCCGGATGCGGTAGCCCACAGGGGCCGGCGGCGGCATGGCCGACCGCCTCCCCATCCAGCTCCAGCAGCCACACCGCGTAATCGGGGTGGGCCAGGATCGTGCGCTGGCGCTCGACCGTGTAGGACGCGTCGATGAAGTCCTGCAGGTCCTGCGGCGGATACAGATGTCCGAAGGTTTCGGTGAACGTGCGCGCGGCCAGCGCCGACAGGGTCGGCGCGTCGTCCACAGTGGCGCGGCGGATCGAATACATGGGTCGAGTTGACGTCAGGACAACGGTTCGGGTCAAGCCCGCTCCGCCGGCTCCTTTTCGTCTTCTTCTTCCTCTTCCTCTTCTTCGTATTCCTCGTCGTCCTCTTCTTCCTCGCCTTCTTCCTCTTCTTCGCCTTCCTCGTCCTCGTCGTACTCTTCCTCTTCGTCGTCTTCGTAATCCTCGACGCCGAAGTCTTCACCGTCCCAGCGACCTTCGCCGTCGGCGACGAAGGTCAGGGCCATGGCGGACGGGTTGGTACCGACGCGGACCAGCCAACCACCGAAGACACGTGCACGCTCGGTGACCAGGTTGGCCTCAGAGCCTTCATTGCCCAGCTTTTCCCACTCCAGCGAAAACGCAAACTCGGTCATTGCCTGGATCTCCTGATCAGTTTTTCTTGGGGCGAACCTGGATGTGCACTTCGGCCAGCTGCTCGTCGACGATCGGCGACGGCGCGTCGGTCATCAGATCCTGTGCACCGGTGGTCTTCGGGAACGGGATGACGTCGCGGATCGACTCGGTGCCGGCCATCAGCGCGGCGATACGGTCGATGCCGAAGGCGATGCCACCGTGCGGCGGCGCGCCGTAGTTCAGCGCGTCGAGCAGGAAGCCGAACTTGGCACGGGCCTCTTCGGCACCGATGCCGAGCAGCTCGAACACTGCGCTCTGCATGTCGGGGCGGTGGATACGGATCGAACCGCCGCCGATTTCATTGCCGTTGAGCACCATGTCGTAGCCGCGCGAAACGGCCGTCTTGGCGTGCGCGCGCAGATCGGCGATGTCGTCCACGGCCGGCGCGGTGAAGGGATGATGCAGGGCGACGTAGCGCTGCGCTTCCTCGTCCCACTCGAACATCGGGAAGTCGGTGACCCACAGCGGCGCCCAGCTGTCGGCGACCAGGTTGAAGTCCTTGCCGGCCTTCAGGCGCAGCGCGCCCATGAAGTCGGACACCTTGTTGTAGCCGCCGGCACCGAAGAACACGATGTCGCCGTTGCCGGCACCGACGTGGGCCACCAGCGCGGCGAAGCCTTCTTCGCTGAAGAACTTCTGGATCGGCGAGCTGATTTCACCGTTCTCGCCCACCTTGATGTACGCCAGGCCCTTCGCACCGTACTTGGCGGCGTGCGCGGCGTACTCATCGATCTGCTTGCGCGACAGGCTGGCACCACCCGGGATGCGCAGCGCGGCGACGCGGCCATCGGCATCGTTGGCAGCGGCAGTGAACACGGGGAATTCGCTGGTCTTGACCAGCTCGGCCACGTCCACCAGTTCCAGCGCGATGCGCAGATCCGGCTTGTCCGAACCGTAGCGACGCATCGCCTCGGCCCAGGTCATGCGCGGGAAGCTGGCCTCCAGTTCGACGTCGACCACTTCCTTGAAGATGCCGCGGATCATGTCTTCGACGAAGTCCTGCACGTCGCGCTCGCGGACGAAGGCGAACTCCATGTCCAGCTGGGTGAATTCCAGCTGGCGGTCGGCACGCAGGGCCTCGTCGCGGAAGCAGCGGGCGATCTGGTAGTAGCGGTCGAAGCCGGCCACCATCAGGATCTGCTTGAACAGCTGCGGGCTCTGCGGCAGGGCGTAGAACTCGCCCGGGTGCATGCGCGCCGGCACCAGGAAGTCGCGTGCGCCTTCCGGGGTGGCCTTGGTCAGGATCGGGGTTTCGATGTCCTGGAAGCCCTTTTCGTCCAGGTGGCGGCGCAGGGCCTGCACCAGCTTGATGCGGGTGCGCTGCATGCGCTGCATTTCCGGACGGCGCAGGTCCAGGTAACGGTACTTCAGGCGGGTTTCTTCGCCCGGGTTCTCGTGGGCGTGGAAAGGCAGCGGCGCGGCCTTGTTCAGCACGGTGATGGCGGTGGCGATCACTTCCACCTTGCCGGTGCGCAGCTTGTCGTTGACCGCGTGGCGGGCGCGCACCACGCCTTCCACCTGCAACACGTCCTCATAGCCCAGGCTGGCGGCCACGGCAAACACTTCGGCGTTGTCGAGCTCCACCGTCACCTGCACGATGCCTTCATGATCGCGGAGATCGATGAAGCAGACGCCGCCCTGGTTACGGGCCACGTCGGTCCAGCCGGCGAGGGTGACAGTCTGGCCAATCAGGGTCTCATCGACCAGGCCGCAGAAGTGGGTACGCATGGGGGGAAAGCTCCGCTGGAGAACGCCGACGCCTGATGGGGGCCGGAAAGCCTCTTATTCTGCGGCCGAGGCCCCGGCCGGGGCAAATGCAGACGGTCACGCGGGCTTGATCGCCCCGGTCCTTATAGTCGCGCACCTACTCCCGTATGGGGATGTCGCCATGAAACCGCAGTCCCTGGCCAGCCTGGCCGTGATCCTGGGTACCTTTACCGCGCTCGCCCTGCCCTCCGCCCCTGCCGCCGCGCAGGACGGGGTGGTCCGCTGCGAGAGCCAGAACAACCGCGAACGTGTCTGCAACACCGGCTGGCGCGACGCCCAGCTGGTCCGCCAGCTGTCCGGCTCGGCCTGCGTGGAGGGCCGCACCTGGGGCACCCGCAATGGCAGCATCTGGGTCAACAACGGCTGCCGCGCCGAATTCACCCAGGGCCGTGGTGGCTGGGGTGGCGGCAACGGTGGCGGCTGGGGCGGCGGCAACGGCAACGGCGGCACCGTGCGCTGCGAAAGCCAGGACAACCGCGAACGCAGCTGCCCGGTCGGCTGGCGCAACGCGCGCGTGGTACGGCAGATATCCGGCACCCAGTGCGTGGAAGGCCAGAACTGGGGCGTGCGCAACGGCGCGATCTGGGTCAACCGCGGCTGCCGCGCCGAGTTCGCCGAAGCCCGTGGTGGCTGGGGCGGGGGCAATGG
>NZ_WKEE01000028.1:0-63094 GCF_021605635.1 Stenotrophomonas sp. PA-6-5C | reverse complement strand
GTCCGCGGCATGGATGCCGCGGCCAAGCCTCCAGGGACGGATTCACGGCGTCCCCCGCGAATCCAACCCTCCCCGCCAAACCCTCAGCTCAGCTGCTGCCGTTGCTCTGGCTTCAAAGGCAGGTGCAGGGCCGCAGGCCCTGCAATGCAGAAAACCTCACTTCCCCCGCAGACGGCTGTGCTTGAACCCGTAGAAGAAGTAGATCACGAAGCCGACGAACGTCCACACGCCCATCAGCATCCAGTTGTGCAGCGTCATCGCCGACAGCAGCGCCAGGCAGCTCAGCACGCCCAGGCCGCAGATCAACCACGCGCCCCGGATGCGGAACGGACGCGGCAGGTCCGGCTGGGTACGGCGCAGGATCAGTACACCGGCACAGACCGCGGCGAAGGCGATCAGCGTGCCCATCGAGGTCAGTTCACCGAGGATGTCCAACGGGAACAGCGCCGCCAGCAGGGCGATGCCGATGCCGGTGATGACCGTGTTGATATGCGGCGTGCGGTACTTCGGGTGGATCTTGGTGAACACCGGCGGCAGCAAGCCGTCGCGACCCATGATCATGAAGATGCGCGGCTGGCCGATGATCATCACCAGCACCACCGAGGACAGACCGATCAACGCACCGATCTCCACCACCACCCGCAACCAGCCCAGCTGCGGATGCGCGGCCACGGCGGTGACTACCGGCTCATCGGTGCCCAGCAGTTGGTAGGGCACCAGGCCGGTCATGACCGCAGCCATCGCGATGTACAGCACGGTGCAGATCACCAGCGACAGCATCATGCCGATCGGCATGTCGCGCTGCGGCTTGTGTGACTCCTGCGCGGCCACCGATACCGCTTCGAAGCCGATATAGGCGAAGAACACCATCGCAGCGCCGCGCAGCACGCCTTCCATGCCGTACTTTCCGGGGCCTTCGTTGGCGGGAATGAACGGGGTCCAGTTGCTGGTGTCCACGTACTTCCAGCCGACCACGATCACCAGCACGATCAGGCCGGTCTTGAGGATGACCATGGCCATGTTCATCGCCGACGACTTGCTGATGCCGACGTAGCAGAGCCAGGTCAGCAGCAGCACCAGAATCGCGGCTGGGATGTTCGCGATGGCGCCGGTGGGGCGCAACTGCGCGTCCAACGGGGCACTGACCAGCGCTGCCGGTAGATGGATGTCGAAATGGCTGAGCAGGCTGAGGAAATAGCCGGTCCAGCTGACCGCCACGGCCGAGGCGGAGACGCCGTACTCGAGCACCAGCATCCAGCCGATGAACCAGGCCGAAAGCTCGCCGAAGGTCGCGTAGGTATAGGTATAGGCGCTGCCGGAGACCGGCACCATCGCCGCGAACTCGGCATAGGCCAGGGCGCAGAAGGCGCAGCAGATCGCGGCCAGCACGAAGGACAGCATGATGGCCGGGCCGGCGTGGTTGGCGGCAGCCTGGCCGGTGATGACGAAGATGCCGCCGCCGATCACCGCACCGATGCCGAGTGCGGTCAGGCCCCAGGGGCCGAGGTGGCGACGCAGGCTCAAGCCATTGGCGTCTTCGTGGGCGGCGTGCGGGTGCTTGGTGGCCCACAGTTGCTTGAACATGTGTGGTGGTCTTGTGCGGTGCGCCCCGTGAACGGGCGCGGGCGGAAATGCTTGCGGATATCGACGGGCCGGCGCAGCGGCCAGCCCGTCGGGAGGATCAGGGCGACTTGGCCAGCTTGCTGTGGCGGATGCCGTAGCCGAAGTAGATCAACAGGCCCAGCAAGGTCCAGCCCACGAACAGGTGCCAGTGCACCACGAACGCCTGCCAGAACAGGAACAGGCACGACAGCGCGCCCAGCGGGCAGATCACCCACACCAGCGGCACGCGGAACGGACGATGCAGCTCCGGACGGGTGTAACGCAGGATCAGCACGCCGATGCAGACCGTGGCGAAGGCCAGCAGGGTGCCCATCGACACCAGCTCGCCGAGCACGTTCAGCGGCACCAGGCCGGCCAGCGAGGCGGCGATCACGCCGACCACGATCGTGGCCCAGTACGGCGTGCGGAAGCGCTTGTGGACCTTGCCGAACACCTTGGGCAGCAGGCCGTCGCGCGATATGGTGTAGGCGATGCGGGTCTGGCCCATCATCATCACCAGCACCACCGAGGACAGGCCGGCGATCGCACCGATTTCCACCGCGGTCTTCAGCCAGGACAGGCTCGGGTAGGCTTCCAGCGCGGTGGCCACCGGCTTGTCGGTGCCCAGCAGGTGGTACGGCAGCATGCCGGTCAGCACCGCGCAGACGATGATGTAGACGATGGTGCAGACCGCCAGCGAGCCGAGCAGGCCGATCGGCATGTTGCGCTGCGGGTCCTTGGTTTCGCCGGCAGCGGTGGAGACCGCATCGAAGCCGATGTAGGCGAAGAACACGATGGTGGCCGCGCGGAACACGCCGCTCCAGCCGAACTCGCCGGACACGCCGGTGTTTTCCGGGATGAACGGGTGCCAGTTGGCCGGGTCCACGTGCGCCGCACCGATGCCCACGAACAGGCAGATCACGAACACCTTGATGGCCACAATGATCGCGTTGACGAACGCGGACTGGGTCACGCCCACGTACAGCAGGCCGGTCACCGCCGCCACGATCAGTACCGCCGGCAGGTTGAACAGCTTGCCGGAGGCGGCGAACTCGTGCCCGTTCCAGGCGATCGGCGCCGCACTCAGCGCGTCCGGGAACGGCATGTGCAGCGTGGTGGTGATGAAGCTGATCAGGTACGCCGACCAGCCCACCGCGACCGAGGCCGAGGCGAACAGGTACTCCAGCACCAGGCACCAGCCGATGAACCAGGCCATGCCCTCGCCGAGGGTGGCGTAGGAGTAGGAGTAGGCGCTGCCGGAGACCGGCATCATCGCTGCGAACTCGGCGTAGCACAGGCCTGCCAGCGCGCAGGCGATGCCGGCGAACACGAACGACAGCATCACCGCCGGACCTGCGTGGTTGGCCGCGGCCTGGCCGGTGAGCACGAAAATACCTGCGCCGATCACCGCACCAATGCCAAGCATGATGAGGTGTTTCGCCGTGAGGGTCCGTTTCAACGTGGCTTCGCCGTCCAGGCTGCCTTCGATGGGTTCGCCGGCATCGACGTGCCCGGCCGGTTCGACCGGCTTGACCCTCAACAGAGCTTTCAGCATGCAGTACTTCCTGATGATCGGATTGGGAGGGCTGCCGGTACATTGCCAGCGGCCCGAATGGTGAAGGCCGCGCAAACGGCCCGCTGTACCTTAGCCAATGCTGAAGGCACCGCACAAGCGCAAACGCAACAATGAGCGGCGATAATGGCCGGTATTTTTCCGGGCACCCCGCATTCATGAGCGAAACCACCGAATCCCTTGCCGTGCTTGACGATCACCTGCGCCACCTGCTGCATGACTATGCGCGCAAAGAACCCGCCCACGACGCCCTCGCTGCCGAATTCGGCACATTGATCGACGATGCGGAGGATGCGTTCCGCCGTGAGCGGCTGGCAGGCCATTTCACCGCCAGCTGCTGGCTGGTCAGCGCCGATGGCCAGCGCCTGCTGCTGACCCACCATCGCAAGCTGCACCGCTGGCTGCAGCTGGGCGGGCATGCCGACGGTGACCGCGACCTGGCCCGGGTGGCGCTGAAGGAGGCCGAAGAGGAGTCCGGCCTGACCGGGCTGGTGCTGGACGATCCGGCGATCTTCGACCTGGACAAGCACTGGATTCCGGAACGCAGAGACGTGCCGGGGCACTGGCACTACGACGTGCGTTTCGTGATCCGTGCGCTGGGCGGAGAGGATTTCGTGCTCAGCGAAGAGTCGCTGGAGCTGGCCTGGCGCCCGGTGGCCGAAGTCGCCAGCGATCCGCAGTCGGATGAATCGATGCAGCGCATGGCGCGGCGCTGGCTGGCGCGCTGAAAAAAGCATCCACGCATGGCGTGGATCTACCAGGAGATCGCACGCCAAGTAAATCCACGCCATGCGTGGATGGCGTGGTGCCGGATGCATTCCGCCGGGGCCCGCCCGGCGGCGCGCCACTCAATACAGGATGCGCGTGCGCAGCGTGCCCGGAATCGCCGCCAGTTCGTCACGCACCGCGCTGGCCTGCTCCTCGCTGGCGGTGATGTCGATCACCACGTAACCCACCTTCGGGTCGGTGCGCAGGAACTGGCCGTCGATGTTGACGTTGTGCCGCGAGAAGATCTCGTTGACCTTGGACAGCACGCCCGGCACGTTCTGGTGGATGTGCAGCAGGCGCAGGCTGTCGGCGTGCTCGGGCAGGGTCACTTCCGGGAAGTTGACCGCCGACAGGGTGCTGCCGTTGTCGCTGTAGCGCACCAGCTTGGCGGCCACTTCGATGCCGATGTTGTCCTGTGCTTCCAGCGTGCTGCCGCCCACGTGCGGGGTCAGGATCACGTTGTCGTGGCGGGTCAATGGTGATTCGAAGATATCGCCGTTGCCCTTCGGCTCGACCGGGAACACGTCCAGCGCCGCGCCACCGATGTGGCCGCTGGCCAGCGCAGCATCCAGCGCATCGATGTCGACCACGGTACCGCGCGCAGCATTGATCAGGTGCGCGCCAGGGCGCATCTTCGCCAGCTCGGTGGCGCCGATCATCCACTGCGTGGACGGCGTCTCCGGCACGTGCAGGGTGACGATGTCGGCGCGCGCCAGCAGGTCATCCAGGCTGGCCGCGGCACGGGCATTGCCCAGCGACAGCTTGGTTTCCACGTCGTGGAAGATCACCTGCATGCCCAGCGATTCGGCCAGTACGCCCACCTGGGTGCCGATATGCCCGTAGCCGATGATGCCCAGCACCTTGCCGCGCACCTCATGGCTGCCGCTGGCCGACTTCGACCAGCCGCCGCGATGGCACTCGGCGTTCTTCTGCGGAATGCCACGGGTCAACATGATCGCTTCGGCGATCACCAGCTCGGCGACGCTGCGGGTGTTGGAGTAGGGCGCGTTGAATACCGGTATGCCGGCCAGCTCAGCCGCATCCAGGTCGACCTGGTTGGTGCCGATGCAGAAGCAGCCGACCGCAATCAGGCGCTTGGCCTCGGCCAGCACCTCGGCGCTGAGCTGGGTGCGCGAACGGATGCCGACGATGTGCGCCTCGGCAATGCGCGCCTTCAGCTCGTCCTCGGGCAGTGCCTTGGTGTGCGCTTCGATCTGGCTGTAGCCGGCGGCGCTGAACACCTCCACGGCGGTCTGGCTGACCCCCTCCAACAACAGTACGCGGATATCCTGCTTCGGGAACGAGGTCTTCTTCGGCGACATGGGGCGGCACGGCCAGTGGGACAGGGGCTGACCACTATGCCAGATCGCAACGCCCATGGTGCAGTGCGCAATTGGTTGCAACTGCAGCTATCGAAGGCGCTGCGGGGCTGGACGCTGGCCCCCGCCGCTGGCACGCTTGCCCGTTCTTCACGCCCCGCGCTGGACCGTCATGACCGATTCCCGCATCGCCTCGTTGCAGCAGGCCTGTCCCGGCCTGAAGCTGAAGACCGACCCTGCCGACCTGGAGCATTACGGGCGCGACTGGACCCGGCGCTGGACGCCGGCGCCCTTGGCTATCGCGTTGCCGGCCACGGTGGAAGAAGTGCAGGCAGTGATGCGCTGGAGCGCGGCCGAGGGCGTGGCGGTGGTTCCGTCCGGTGGCCGCACCGGCCTGTCCGGCGGCGCGGTGGCGGCCCATGGCGAGCTGGTGCTGAGCCTGGAGCGGATGAACAAGGCGCTGGACTACGACGCCGTCGACCGCACCCTGGTGGTGCAGGCCGGCATGCCGCTGGAGGCGCTGCACAACGCCGCGCTGGAGCACGGCCTCATCTATCCGGTGGACTTCGCTGCGCGCGGCTCGTGCTCGATCGGCGGCAACATCGCCACCAATGCCGGTGGCATCCGGGTGATCCGTTACGGCAATACCCGTGAATGGATCGCCGGACTGAAGGTGGTCACTGCCACGGGCGAACTGCTCGAGCTCAACAAGGGCCTGATCAAGAACTCCAGCGGCTACGATTTCCGCCAGCTGCTGATCGGCTCGGAAGGCACGCTGGGCGTGATCGTCGAGGCCACGGTGAAACTTACCGACCCGCCGCCGGCCAGCAACGTGATGCTGCTGGCGCTGCCCAGCTTCGACGTGCTGATGCAGGTGTTCGCCGCCTTCCGCGCGCGACTGCAGCTGCAGGCCTTCGAATTCTTCACCGACCGTGCGCTGGAGCACGTGCTGTCACACGGCGCGCAGGCACCGTTCGATGAAGTACACCCCTATTACGTGGTGACCGAATTCGCTGCCGGCGATGAAGCGCAGGAAGCTGCGGCAATGGCCGCCTTCGAAGACTGCATGGGCAATGGCTGGGTCAGCGACGGGGTGATCAGTGCCAGCGATGCCCAGGCGGCGCAGCTGTGGCGCCTGCGCGAGGGCATCACCGAGGCGCTGGCGCGCTACAAGCCCTACAAGAACGATGTCTCGGTGCGGATCTCGTCGATGCCGGCGTTCCTGGCCGAGACCCAGGCGCTGATCGGCGACGCCTACCCGCATTTCGATGTGGTCTGGTTCGGCCATATCGGTGACGGCAACCTGCACATCAATGTGCTCAAGCCGGATGACACCAGCGATGCCGACTTCGTGACCCAGTGCGAGCACGTGACCAAGCTGCTGGCGCAGGTGCTGGCGCGCTTCAATGGCAGCATTTCGGCCGAGCACGGTATCGGCCTGGTCAAGAAGGGCTACCTGGACAGCACCCGTGGCCCGGCCGAGATCGGGCTGATGAAGGCGGTCAAGCGCGCGTTCGATCCCGAAGGGCGGCTGAATCCCGGCAAATTGTTCGACCTTTGACACGGGCAAAGACTTCACCCAGCCGTTACGCTCCATCCACCCAATCGATGAACTCCCTGACCATGATCCGTCCGCTTCTGCTGCTTGCCCTGTTGTCCCTGCCGCTGGCCGGCTTCGCTTCGAGCTTTGCCGGCACCTCGGCCGGGTCGGCGACGGGCGCCTCTTCGGGTTCCTCGGGCAGCAGCTCGGGCGATGACAAGGTGGTGCTGGCTGCACGCGATGATGCGGCGGCTTTTGTCGCCAGCGATGGCCAGATCCGTGGCGCACGCCTGCAGGCGGCACTGGTGCATCTGCGCGAGCACGATGCAGCTGCACAGCAGCAGAGTGATATGGAACTGGCCCGCGCGCTGCTGGCGCGTTGATCCGGGCAGCATGACCTCCGCGTCATCGCTTTCTGTAGAGCCGAGCCATGCTCGGCTGAATGCGAAGCGCAGACGGGCGATCACAGCAGCCACGCATGGCGTGGCTCTACTGCTGATCGCTCACGCTGCGCATGCGGCTGAGCGCCTGCAGCTGGACCCGACCGGGCTGAGCCCGGCGCAGCAGCAGGTGGCGACGCAGACACTGCGTGATGTGCAGTCGCTGCTGCCCGACGGCCTGCTGCGTGCATTGCCCGCGCAGGTGCAGGTCGGCTGGCGTGACGACCTGCCCGCGAACGTGCATGGCCGCGCCTTCGCCGGGCGCATCGCGCTGCGCCGCGACCTGCTGGATGACGATGTGGCCGGTGCCCGTCGTGCCCGCCGCAGCGCGCTGGTGCACGAACTGACCCATGTTGCTGACCGCAACAGTGCGCACTGGTCGCGCAGCGCCCGCTGGCGTGACCTTGCCGGTTGGCAGCGCAAGCCGTGGCATCTGGGCCGCGGCGACAATGCCTTCCGCGACCGCAGCCCCGATGCCTACGAGCTGACCGACCCGGCCGAGTACCTGGCGGTGAACGCCGAACACTTCGTGCTGGATGCAGAGTTCGCGTGCCGCCGCCCGGCACTGGCGCAGTGGTATCAGGCGCACTTCGGTACGCCGCCATCGTTGCCTGCGCCGCACTGCGCTGGCACCGTTCCACTGCTGCAGGCCGATGCGGAAGAGGGCGCGGCGTCGCTGCTGCAGCTTGATCCGTCGCGTGTGTACGCCGTGGACTATCTGTTCGCCGAAGGCAGTGCGCAGCCGATGAGCCGTTGGGGCCACAGCATGCTGCGGCTGGTGATCTGCCGTCCCGGCCGCGCACCGGGTCCGGACTGCAGGCTGGACCTGGAGCATCACCGGGTGCTGTCCTTCCGCGCCTTCGTCGGCGACGTGCAGATTTCCAACTGGCGCGGCCTGACCGGTGGCTATCCATCGCGCCTGTTCGTGCTGCCGCTGCAGCAGGTGGTGGACGAGTACACCAAGGTCGAGCTGCGCGGACTGGCCTCGCTGCCGCTGCAGCTGGACCGCAGCGAGATCGCCAGCCTGCTCGAGCGCACTGCACAGGTGCACTGGAGCTATGACGGCCGCTATTACTTCGTCAGCAACAACTGCGCGGTGGAGACGGCAAAGCTGCTGCAGGCAGGTGTTCCACGTCTGGGCGAAGCCGGCCTGGCGCAGCTGAGCCCGCGCGGGTTGCGGCGCCGGCTGGCGCGGCTGCATGCCCTGGACGAGCAGGTGCTGGCCGATTCCGCGCAGGCCCAGGCGCAGGGCTACTACTTTGCGTCTGCGCGCGACCACTACCAGCAGTTGTTTTCGGTTGCCGCCGCGCAGATGGCATTGCCGGCGCGCGATGTGCGCGCATGGCTGGCGCTGCCGGCGCAACAGCGGGCGCCGTGGTTGCTGCGCGGTGATGTGCGCGCCAGTGCCGGCCTGCTGCTGTTGGAACAGGCGGCGCAGCGGCGCGCGGAACTGCGCGCACGCGACGCATTGAAGCGGCGGTTGCTGGCTGACCCTGACAGCAGCGCCACCCGTTCACTGCGCGCTTTGCTGGAACAGAGCGGGCAGTGGTTGCGGCCCGGCCAATTGCTGGCCGACGCCGGCTACGGCCTGCCGCAGGCGGAAGAACAGGCAGAGGTGGCACGCGCAGTGGCCGTCGCCAGCGCACAGGCCATACCCGCCTGGCAGGCACTGCGCGTGCAGCTGCGCGCGCAGTTGCCGCCATCGCAGCGACGTGAGCTGGATGACATCGACAACAATCTGGCGGCGTTGGGTGCGCGCGTGCGTGAGCAGGCGGCTGAAATACCTCCTACTGGCGCGGCAGCTCGATGACGAAGCGACTGCCTCCGGCCGTGCCCGGCGTGCAGTAGACCTGGCCGCCGTGCGCATCGGCGATGGCCTTGACCACGGCCAGGCCGAGGCCGCTGCCACCGCCCAGGCGCGATCGTGAGCCGTCGCCGCGCATGAACGGATTGAAGATGTCCGCGTGCAGGGCCGGGTCGATACCCGGGCCTTCGTCCTCGATCGCCACCTGCACATGGGCCACGGTGTCATGCACGGCGATGCGTACCTTGCCCGGGTTGGCATAGCGGCGCGCGTTCTCCAGCAAGGCCAGCAACGCCTGCCGCAACCGCGTCGGATCGCAATGGGCGGGGTGCTCCTCGCGGCTTGTCTCCAGCTCCAGCACGAAGCCGGCACTGCGGAAAGCGGGATCGACCAGGGTCATCACCGAATGCACTTCGGCCACCACATCGGTGCGGGCGCGGCGCACATCAAGGCGGGCATTGTCGGCCAGGCTCAGCACCCGCAGGTCCTCGATCAGCCGTGACAGGCCCTCGACCTGCGCCAGCAGACTGCGGAACTGCGACTCATCGGGCTGGAACACGCCTTCGGCCAGGCCCTGCAGGCGGCCGCGCAGGATCGTCACCGGCGTGCGCAGTTCGTGGGCGATGGCCGCGTGCCACATCACCCGTTCGCTTTCCATGTGCTGCAGGCGGCGCGCCATCGCGTTGAAGTCGTCCACCAGCGCTGCGACCTCGCCGGGGGAGTTGGCCTCGGCCGTGGCGCGCGCGCCGAGATCGCCGCCCGCCAGCGCACGTACGCTGTCCACCAGTGAATTGAGCGGCGACAGGATGCGATGGGCCAGGCGGAACGAGGCGGCGATCGCCAGCGCCAGTCCGGTCAGGATCACCCCGACCATCCACGCCAGCTCGGGTCCAGTCGGCAGCCAGCCTTCCGGCTCTTCGGCGCTGGCCGGGAAAAACTCGATCAGCACCGCATACAGCAGCCACGAAGAGAGGATCACCATCACGATGACGCCGACGACCATCAGCGACATCGACACGATGATGTGCCGGCTGAGCCCGGAGCGGCGCATCAGCGGTCGGCCATCAGTCGGTAGCCGACACCGCGCACGCTGGCCGGAATCTGGGTGAGGCCCACTTCGTCCAGTTTGCGCCGCAGCTTGCTGACATGGCTGTCCACGGTGCGTTCCAGTGCTTCGCTTTCCGGCAGGCATTCGTGCATCAGCTCGCTGCGGCTGAAGATCCGTGACGGCGCCAAAGCCATGCAATGCAGCAGCTTGAACTCGGTCAGGGTCAGCAGCAGCTCGTGACTGTAGCCGTCGCCTTCCACATGCACGGCGTGGGTGGCGGTGTCGATCAGCAACGGGCCGACGCGCAGGGCACTGGGCGCATCCGCCCGCGGACTGCGCAGCGTACGCCGCAGTACTGCACGCACGCGCGCCGCCACCTCGGCGGGGTTGAACGGTTTGACTACATAGTCATCGGCGCCCATCCGCAGTGCGGTCAGCTTGTCCAGATCCTGGTCCAGCGCGGTCAGCATGATGACCGGCGTTTCGCCCCGCTGGCGCAGCTGGGTCAGCACGCTCCAGCCATCCAGCCGCGGCAGCTGCACGTCCAGCAGTACAAGGTCCGGGCGCATGCTGCGATGCATGTCCAGGGCAATCTGGCCATCGGCCGCACGCAGGGTACGCAGGCCCTCGCGTTCAAGGTAGGCGGCAAGGATGTCGGCGATCTCGGCTTCGTCCTCGACGATCAGGACCAGCGCCGCGAGGGCAGGGGAGGCATGCATGGCAAGGCGAGGCCGGAAGGTGCTTGCCCTCCATCGTATCTCCACAGTTCCTCCATCGAAACCCCATCATCGGCACGCACACTGCGCGCTTCATGATTCGTCAGCCGCGTCTGCGGCACTGTGCACAGCAATGAGAACCTTCAGGACTCCGGTCGCGCTGGTCGCGACCTTCGCCTTGGCCATGACGGCCTGCTCCCGCCCCGAACCCACCGTCGAAGCCGTGCCGCGCGTCAGTGTGGTCACCGTCGGCCCGCAGGTGGTGCAGCGCGATGATGAACTGCCCGGTCGGGTGGCGGCGGTGCGCACCGCGCAGATCCGTGCGCAGGTCGGCGGCATCGTGCAGCGCCGGATGTTCGAGCAGGGCGCGGAAGTACACGCCGGGGAGCCACTGTTCCAGATCGACCCGGCGGCGTTCCGCGCCGACGTCGATTCGGCGCTGGCCGCCCTGCAGCGCAGCGAGGCCGCCCTCGGCCGCAGCCGTTTGCAGTCACAGCGGCTGCAGGCGCTGGCCGCTGCGCAGGCGGTCAGCCAGCAGCATCGCGACGATGCCAGCGCCGAGCACGAGCAGGCCCGCGCAGCGGTCAACGAAGCACGCGCGATCCTGGCGCGACGCCAGCTCGACCTGCGCTATGCGACGGTCAGTGCACCGATCGATGGCCGCATCGACCAGGCATTGGTGACCGAAGGCGCGCTGGTCGGCGTCGCCGATGCCGAGCCGATGGCGGTGGTGCAGCAGATCGACCAGGTCTATGTGGACGTGCGCCAACCCGCATCGCAGCTGCAGTCCCTGCGGCGTGGTGCGGTGGACGGCGAGCTGCCGGTGACGATCATCGGCGCGGCGGGTTCGCCGCTGCCCGAGCGCGGCCGGCTGTTGTTCTCCGGTGTCAATGTCGATGCACGCACCGGCGATGTGATCCTGCGCATCCTGGTCGACAACCCTGAGCGGCAGCTGTTGCCGGGCATGTATGTGCGTGCCAGGGTGCCACGCGGTGCGCCGGCCAGCGCGCTGCTGCTGCCACAGCAGGCGGTGCTGCGCAGCGCCGGTGGCCAGGCCTATGCCTGGGTCATCGCCGCCGATGGCAAAGCAGTGATCCGCACACTGGAGGTGGACGGCAGCGTCAACCGGCAATGGCTGGTGCGGCATGGCCTGAAGGCGGGCGAGAAGGTCGTGGTGGAAGGCCAGGAGCGCCTGCAGGAAGGCGTGCTGGTCGACCCGCGCGACTGGCAGGTCCCCGTTGCCAGCGCCAGTGCACCGCCGACATCCGCAAGCCAGGGCTGAGCCCTTCCAGGAACCTACGACATGGCTCGTTTCTTCATCGATCGCCCGGTGTTTGCCTGGGTGCTGGCGATCTTCGTCATCCTGGCCGGCGTGCTGGCCATCCCGCGGCTGGCGGTCGAGCGCTACCCGGCGGTCGCACCTCCCAGTGTCAGCATCTATGCCAGCTATCCCGGCGCCAGCCCGCAGACGTTGAATGATGCGGTAGTCGGGCTGATCGAGCGTGAGCTGTCCAGCGTCAAGCACCTGCTGTACTTCGAATCGTCGGTGGACACCTCCGGCGAAGCGTCGATCACCGCGACCTTCAAGCCCGGTACCGATCCCGAGCTGGCACAGGTGGACGTGCAGAACCGGATCAAGGCGATCGAACCGCGCCTGCCACGCAGCGTGCGCCAGAACGGCCTGTTCGTGGAGGCTGCCGACTCGGGGTTCCTGATGCTGGTGGGCCTGCGCTCACCCGATGGCAGCGTCAGTGAAGCGGCGCTGGGCGATTTCATGGCGCGCAACATCATCGAAGAGCTGCGGCGCATCGACGGCGTCGGCCGCGTGCAGTTGTTCGGTGCCGAACAGGCGATGCGGATCTGGCTGGACCCGACCCGGCTGACCGGCTACGGCCTGACCATGGGCGATGTGGCCAGCGCGATCGAGCAGCAGAACCTGGAGATCTCGCCGGGTCGTATCGGCGATTCGCCAGGTGTTCCCGGCCAGCGCATCACCGTGCCCTTGAGTGCCGAAGGCCAGCTGTCCACCCCCGAGCAGTTCGCGGCGATCGTGCTGCGCGCCGGTGCCGATGGTTCGCGGGTGCTGCTGGGTGACGTCGCCCGGGTCGAACTGGGTGCGCAGAGCTATGCCTGGGGCACGCGCGAAGACGGCTATCCGGCGACGGCCGCCGGCGTGCAGCTGCGCCCCGGTGCGAACGCAGTGCGTACCGCCACGGCTGTGCGCGAACGCATGGCCGACCTGCAGCCGCTGCTGCCGCACGGTGTTGAGTCCAGCATTCCGTTCGATACTGCGCCCTTCGTCAAGGTCTCGATCCAGAAGGTGCTGCAGACCCTGATCGAGGCGATGCTGCTGGTCTTTGCGGTGATGTACCTGTTCCTGCAGAACTGGCGCTACACGCTGATCCCCGCCCTGGTCGCGCCGATCGCACTGCTGGGCACCTTCGCGGTGATGCTGGCGCTGGGTTTCTCGATCAACGTATTGACTATGTTCGGCATGGTGCTGGCGATCGGCATCATTGTTGACGATGCGATCGTGGTGGTCGAGGGCGTGGAGCGGATCATGGCCGAAGAGGGCCTGCCGCCGCGCGAGGCCACGATCAAGGCGATGCGTGAGCTGACCGGTGCGGTGATCGGCATCACCCTGGTGCTGACGGCGGTGTTCATCCCGATGGCGCTGGCCAGTGGCTCGGTCGGTGCGATCTACCGCCAGTTCAGTGTGGCGATGTCGGTGTCGATCCTGTTCTCGGCACTGCTGGCGCTGAGCCTGACCCCGGCGCTCTGCGCGACGTTGCTGCGGCAGGGCACGCGTGGTCACCATGGCCGCGGGGGTGTGTTCGGTGCGTTCAACCGTGGCTTCGAGCGGATGACCGGGCGTTACCAGCAGGGCGTGGCGGCGGTCCTTCGGCGCAGTGGCCGGGTGATGGGCCTGTTCGCTGCCTTGCTTGTGGCGCTGCTGATTGGCCTGCATTGGTTGCCGGGTGCGTTCCTGCCGGAAGAGGACCAGGGCTATTTCATGACCTCCATCCAGCTGCCGGCCGAAGCAACCGCCGAACGCACGCTGGCGGTGGTCGAAGCCTACGAGCAGCACGTCGCCTCGCGGCCGGCGATCGCGTCCAACCAGGCCATCCTCGGCTACAGCTTCTCCGGTTCCGGCCCGAGCGCCGCACTGACCTACACCATGCTGAAGGACTGGGGTGAGCGCGGCGGCAGCACTGCAGCGGACGAAGTAAAGGCGGCACAGCAGGCGATGGCGACGGTCTCGGAAGGCGAGGTGATGAGCGTCATGCCGCCGGCCATCGACAGTCTTGGCCGTTCCTCCGGGTTCTCGTTGGCGCTGCAGGCACGTACCGGGCAGGGCCAGGCCGAGCTGCGCGCCGCCCTGCAGCAGCTGCTGAAACTGGCGGAAGCCAGCCCGTTGCTGGCCGAAGTGCATGCCGATGGCTTGCCGGCGGGCAGCAATGTGCGGCTGGACATCGATCGCGCCAAGGCGGAGGCGATGGGTGTGGCGTTCGCCGACATCAGTGCAACGCTGTCGGCGGCGATGGGCTCGCAGTACGTCAACGACTTTCCCAATCGCGGGCGCATGCAGCAGGTGATCGTGCAGGCCGATGCGCCGCACCGCATGCAGCTGGAGGATGTGTTGAAGCTGTATGTCCGCAACAGCGAGGGCGGCATGGTGGCGTTGTCCGAGCTGGTCACCGCGCACTGGACCGAGGCGCCGCTGCAGCTGCAGCGTTACCTGGGGTTCCCGGCATTGAACCTGTCCGGCGCACCCACCAGCGGGGTCTCCACCGGTCAGGCGATGATCGAGATGGAGCGCCTTGCACAGCAGCTGCCCGCGGGCTTTGCCCTGCAGTGGACCAGCCAGTCGCTGCAGGAGCGTGAGTCCGGCGCCCAGGCGCCGTGGTTGCTGCTGCTGTCGATGCTGGTGGTGTTCCTGGTGCTGGCGGCGCTGTACGAGAGCTGGTCGATTCCGCTGGCGGTGATGCTGGTGGTGCCGTTGGGCCTGCTCGGCGCCGTTGCTGCAGTGCTCCTGCGCGAGATGCCCAATGATGTGTTCTTCAAGGTCGGCATGATCACGGTGATCGGGCTTTCGGCGAAGAACGCGATCCTGATTGTCGAGTTCGCCCGCCAGCTGCAACAGCAGGGACGCGGTCTGGTCGAGGCGACCATCGAAGCGGCACGCCTGCGGCTGCGGCCGATCGTCATGACCTCGCTGGCGTTCGCGCTGGGCGTGGTGCCGCTGATGCTGGCGCAGGGTGCTTCAAAGGAAACGCAACAGGCCATCGGTACCGGCGTGTTCGGCGGCATGGTCAGTGCGACCGTGCTGGCCGTGTTCTTCGTGCCGGTGTTCTATGTGGTGGTGCAGGGGGCGCAGCAGTGGCTTGCGCAGCGCCTGCGCCGACGCCGGCCGACGCCGGGAGGAAGCGTGGATGGAAAGCAGGTGGATGGAAAGCAGGAGCCCTGAGGGCCTGTACGAGGCGCAGCTGCGCGTGTTGGAGCAGCAGCTGTGGGACGCGCTGCTGGACGGTGACCATGGTGCAGCAACGGCACTGCTGTCACCGGTGTTGTTCATGATGGACGGGCAGGGCGGCCGGATGCTCGACCTGCCCTGGCTGAGGGACTGGCAGCAAGGCCGCCTGCAGATTCTTGCGCTGCAGGTGCATGCGGTGGAAACGCTGCTGTGTGGCCACCTGGCGTTGTTGTCCGGCGATGTTCAGCTGCATGTGCACTGGCTGGGACGCGAACACGTGCAGCGCTTTCGCCTGTTGCGCGTCTGGACAAGTGCTTCCAGTGCCAGCGGCGCGCAGCTGCTGTCGATGGCGGTGCTGGCAGGCTGAACACGGTCATGCAGCTTTCAGGCCCCGTTTGCGTGCAGATGGTAGGGTCCAAGATCTCTGTAGTTTCGACAAGGAGTCGAGCCATGCGTGTAATTCCCAGTCTGTTGGCGGCTTCCCTCGGCCTTGCGCTGAGCGCCTGCCAGCCGGCGCAGACGCCGGCCTCCGATGGCGCAGCCGATGCGGTCGCAACGCCGGCACCGGAGCCTGTGGCCGCCGCTGTTGATGGCGGCGGCAACGAAACCCTCTATCGCTGCGGCGACCTCGACGTGCGCGCGACCTTCAACGGCGAAGACGCAGCGACGGTTGTGATCGGCGAGCGCAGTTTCGCGATGTCCTCCCAACGCGCCGCCTCCGGAGCGGAATATGCCGATGGCAAGGGCAACAGCTTCTGGACCCGTGGCAGTGACGAAGCGCTGCTCAGCCTGAAAGGCGAGGCGGACCGTGAGTGTGGCGCGGTGGAAGCGACCGAAGGCGATGGCAGTGCCGGCAACGCCGCGTTCCGTGCCACCGGCAACGAGCCGGGATGGCTGGCCGTCGTCGATGGTGATGCACCGGGCCTGCAGGTGGAGGTCGACTACGGCGAGCGCCGCTTCGCAGTCGCCAAACCGACCGAGGGCGCAGACGGCTGGGTCGGCAAGGCCGCCGATGGCACCGACATCAAGCTGAGCTTCCAGCGCACCACCTGCCAGGACGACATGAGCGGTGAAGCGTTCGAGGCCAAGGCGATGTTGACCGTGGGCACGCGCCAGTACCACGGCTGCGGCAACTTCGGCGCGAAGTAACGCGTGGTTCCGCGGATCGGTAGCGCCGGGCCATGCCCGGCGTTGATCGGTCAGACCTCACAGGGCTTCAAGTCCAGCTCGAACACCAGGTCGTAGCGGCTGTTGATCCCGATCAGCGCCGTGCGGATCGCACAGTCACCGCGATGGCGCGCGACCAGATCGGTGAAGATCTTCTCGCGACCCTCGCAGTATGTCGCGCTGGCCTCTTCGAGCTCTCGACGGCGCTCGTCGTCGTAGGCTTCTTCGCCGGCGAAATGCTGGCAGGTGTTTTCGCGCGCGAGAAACGCCTGCACGTCGTCGGGCATCTGACAGTAGATGCGTATGTCTTCGATGTCGTACACGTCGTTGGAGACCGCACAGCCAGCGGCAGCACGGGCCTGTTCCAGTTCCTCGTAACTCGAGGGCAGGCTGGTAGCGGAGGGCTCCTCGGCGGGTTCCTGCAGGGCCGCGGGCGACGCCGCTGCCGGTGCGGTGGCAGCCACCGGATCGACCGCTACGGCCTCTGGCGTGGCACCACCTGCGCCGTTGTCCGTTGCCTGCGGCGAGCACGCCGCAAGCAGGGACAGGCAGGCGATCAGTGCCGCACGCCTAATCGGCACGGCCGGCAAATTCGCCGGTGGCGGTGCTCACCAGCACACGCTCGCCGTTGACGATGTACTCCGGCACCATGATCTCGATGCCGGTGTTGAGCTTGGCCGGCTTCGGGCGCTTGGTGGCGGTGCCACCCTTCAGTTCCGGCGGCGTCTCGATCACTTCCAGCACCACCGAGGCTGGCAGCTGGATGGCCACCGGCTGCTCGTCGATCACCTGCACGTAGATGCCGGTCAGGCCGTCGGTGATGTAGCCGGCGTCATCGCCGATCACGTCCGCGTCCAGGGTGTAGGGGGTGTAGTCCTCGTCATCGAGGAACACGAACGCATCGCCGTCCTTGTACGAATAGGTGGACTGGCGGCGCAGCAGTTCGACTTCGACCAGGTTGTCGTCGGCATCGAAGCTGGCATCGAGCTTGTTGCCGCCCGGCACGCTGTACATGATGAAGCGGAAGCGGACGTTGCCGCCTCGACCCTGCGGCGAGCTGCGCTCGATGTCGCGGATCTGGTAGACGCCGTTGTTGAACTCGACGACGTTGCCCTTCTTGATGTCGTTGGCTTTCATGATGATGTTGGTCGTTGGGGGAGGGCGCCGTCCCGGCGCCCGGGGGGAATCACTTCGGAGCGAGCCGGGTGGCGCCGTCCAGGCGGATGGTCTCGCCGTTGATATAGGTGTTGCCGAGGATGTGGCCGACCAGGCTGGCGAAGTCTTCCGGCTTGCCCAGGCGCGACGGGAACGGGATCGATGCGGCCAGCGATTCCTGCACGGCCTCGGGCATGCCATCGACCATCGGCGTCCAGAACACGCCCGGCGCGATGGTGTTGACGCGGATGCCGAAGCGCGACAGCTCGCGGGCCATCGGCAGGGTCATTGCCACCACGCCACCCTTGGAGGCGGAGTAGGCGGCCTGGCCGATCTGTCCTTCGTAGGCGGCAACGCTGGCAGTGTTGATGATGACACCGCGCTCGCCGTCCACCCCGGCCTCGTTGTGCTGCATGCGATTGGCGGCGGCCTTGGCGACGTTGAAGCTGCCGACCAGGTTGACCATCACCGTGCCCTGGAACCCGGCCAGCGGCATCGGGCCCTCCTTGCCCAGCACGCGGCCAGCGCCGAGGATGCCGGCGCAGTTCATGGCGACATTCAGGCCGCCGAGAAAATCGAAGGCCTGGTCGATGGCCGCCGACACGGACGCTTCATCACTGACGTTGACATTGAAATAGCGGGCGTTGTCCTGTCCCAGCCCGGCAACAGCGGCCGCGCCCTTGGCGTCGTTGAGGTCGAACAGGGCGACCTTGCCGCCCTGGGCAACCAGGTGCTGGGCCACGGCCAGGCCGAGGCCGGAGACGCCGCCAGTGATCACGGCACGTACGGAAGACAGCTGCATTGCACGGTCCTGCAGGTTCAAGAACCGCCGATTCTAACGGAAGCGGCGGCAGCCGCCGTTGTGCACTGCGCCGCCGGCCTCAGCCCAGTTCGCGGGCGCGCCGCAGGCGACGCTCGAAGTCTGCGGCGGGCAGGCCGTGGGCGAACAGGAAGCCCTGGCCGACGGTCACCCCAAGGTCGAGCAGGCATTGCCGTTGCGGCTCGGTTTCCACGCCTTCGGCGACCACGCCCAGGCCGAGGCTGCGGGCAATCGCGCAGACCGCCTCGCAGACCGCCACATCCGAGCGGTTGCGGGGGATGCCTTCGACGAACAGCTGGCTCAGTTTCAGCCCATGGATGGGCAGCCGGCGCAGGTAGTTCAGGGCGCTGTAGCCTTCGCCGAAGTCGTCGATGGTCAGCATCACCCCCATCTCGCGCAGGCGGGCAAAGGTGCGCAGGGTGTCCGGCGCATCCTCGATCAGCACCCGCTCGGTGAACTCCAGTTCAAGCACGCTGCCGGGCAGGCCGAACTCGTCCAGCACCTGCCGCACCCAGCGGGCGAGATCCTCCCCGACGAACTGTCGCCAGGACACATTGACGGCCACCCGCACCAGGCCGAGCCCGTCGTCCTGCCATTGCCGCACCTGCCGGCACGCTTCGCGCAACGCCCATTGACCGATGCGCACGATGTCGCCGGTGTGCTCGGCGTGGCGGATGAACAGGTCCGGGCGCATCTGCCCCAGCTGGGTGTTGTGCCAGCGCATCAACGCCTCGCAGGCGATGGTGGCGCCGCTGCGCAGGTTCACCTGTGGCTGGTAGACCAGATGGAACTCGTCGCCATCGAGGGCCTTGTGCAGGCGGCTCTCGATCTGCAGGCGGTCATGCTGGCGCTGTGCCAGTTCCGGGGAGAACACCTGCCAGCCGTTGCGGGTGCGTCGCTTGCACTCATACATCGCCGTGTCGGCGTTCTGGATCAGCTGCTGCGGCCGGTCGCCATCGCGCGGTGCACGGGCGATGCCGATGCTGGCGGTGACCGGGAACTCGTCGCTGCCCAGCTGGAACGGCGCCGAGAAGGCCGCAGTGATGCGCTCGGCCAGCTGTTCGGCCTGGTCCGGCTGGTCGCGCAGGTCACAGATCACCAGGAATTCGTCGCCGCCAAAGCGGGCAAGCAGGCCCTCGGTGCCGATCGCGGTGGCGATGCGCCGGGTCGCTTCGATCAACAGTTCATCACCGGCGTTGTGCCCAAGCAGGTCGTTGACCACCTTGAAGCGGTCCAGGTCGATGTACAGCACCGCCACGCGGTCGTGGCTGGGGCTGTCCATGCGCACGCCGAGGTCGCTCAGCACCGCATCGCGGTTCATGATCCCGGTCAGCGGGTCGGTGCGGGCCTGCACGCGCAGCGTTTCCTCGGCCTGCTTGCGCTCGGTGATGTCCTGCACGGTGCCGGTGATGCGCGCGGCATCGACATCGCCGGCCGAGACCTCGCCGATCATCCGGATCCAGAACGAGTGGCCATCGCGGCGCTGGCCCTGCAGCTCCAGGCCGAAGCTGCTGCGGTGTTCGATGGTGTCGGCCAGTGCCTGCTGCAGGGCGGCGCGGTCGTCGCTGCGCAGGCAGTCCAGCAGGTCCGGCATGTCCTCAAGATCGGCCGGCTGGCCGACGATGCGCCGCGCCTCATCGGTGAGGTACAGGCGCGGCAGGCCGCGATCCCACTCCCAGCCGCCGATGTGGGCCAGTGACTGCGCGCGCGCGAACAGGGTGTTGTTGCGCTTCAGTTCGGTGATGTCACTGAACATCGCATAGACATGGTCGGCCTGGTCGCAGCCGGTGCCGAATACCGGCACGTTGGTGGTGGACAACCACAGCATGCGTCCGCGTGGTCGGTGGTACAGGCCGATGATGGTGCTGCGGATCATCCGCCCGGCCTGGAAGCAACGGCTGGTCGGCCACTGTGACTGGGTCAGCGGGTGGCCATGTTCGTCGACAACGATCCAGGCTTCGGGATCGAGCATCGAATTCAAGCCTACGCCTCCACCGGTGAGGCCGAGGATGCGATGCGCTGCCGGGTTGGCAGACAGCACACGCAGGCTGCGGTCGAACAGGATCACGCCCTTGTCGATCGACTCCATCAACAGGCGATAGCGGGACTCTGCGCGCCAGCGCCCGCTCAGGTCGCGGGCGACGGCGACGATGCAGGGCTGGCCCCGGTCCTGGAAGCCGGCCGAATGCACCTCCACCGGAAAGCGACTGCCATCGCCGCGCATGTTGGTCACTTCGATGACGTAGGTGTCGCCGCGGTTCAGCGCTTCCCACACCGGTTGCAGGTGGTCGCTGGGCAGGTCCGGGTTGAGCAGTTCGATGGGCTGGCCGACGATGTCTTCGCGCGGGCGGTCGTAGGCGACGATGCCGGCACGGTTGACGTCCAGCACCACGCCTTCGGCGCTGAGGATGCTGACCGGGTCGGGTACGGCGTCGAACAGCGCGGCATAGCGGGCCTGGGTATCCAGTTCGCGCTGCTGCGCATCGGCCAAGGCCTGTCGCGCCTGGCGCAGCAGCCTGGCCTGGGCTGGCGATGGAGAAGCGGCCAACGCCGCGTCCAGAGCGGCCAGCGCGTCGTCGGTTGCGGCGGAAGCATCGCCGATGGCCGGACGGTCGCGCGGGCCGCTGTCGTTCATGTCGCCGCCAGCGCCTGCCCGACGCGGCTGGCGGTAGCGCGGCCGAGCAACCCGGCCAGCCAGCGGCCGGTCTCGGCCAGCGATGGCAGGTCGACACCGCACTCCAGGCCAAGGCCCTGCAGCAGGTACACCACGTCCTCGCTGGCCACGTTGCCGCTGGCGCCCTTCGCGTACGGGCAGCCGCCGGCACCGGACACGGCGCTGTCGACCACGCGCACGCCTTCTTCCAGGCAGGCCGCGATGTTGGCGATGGCCTGGCCATAGGTATCGTGGAAGTGCACGGCCAGTGCGCTCATCGGGATCTCGGCGGCCACTGCCTGCAGCATCGCGCGGGCCTTGCGCGGCGTACCGACGCCGATGGTGTCGCCCAGCGAGATTTCGTAACACCCCATTTGATGCAGGGCACGGGCCACACGCACAACGTCGGCCAGCGGCACCTCGCCCTGGTACGGGCAGCCGAGCACCGTGGAGACGTAACCACGCACGCGCACGCCATCAGCCGCCGCACGGCGCAGGATCGGCTCGAAACGGGCCAGTGATTCATCGATGCCGGCGTTGGTGTTGGTGCGGTTGAAGGCTTCCGATGCAGCGGTGAAGACCGCGATTTCCTGCACGCCGACGGCGCGCGCACGGTCGTAGCCCTGCTCGTTCGGCACCAGTACCGGATAGGCGATGCCCGCGCGGCGCTGGATGCCGGCATAGACCTCGGCCGCGTCGGCCAGCTGCGGGACCCAGCGCGGGCTGACGAAGCTGGTCGCCTCGATGGTACGCAGGCCGGTGGCCGACAGACGATCGATCAGGGCGATCTTGTCGGCGGTGGCCACTGCCTGCTTTTCGTTCTGCAGGCCATCGCGCGGGCCGACTTCGACGATGCGGACGAAATCGCTCATCGCGGCACCCCCACGACAGGTGAGGCGGGACGGGCAGGGCGGATGGGATCGACTGGGGTCACGGCGGTTCCTGGGAAACGGGGGCGGCCCGGTCTTCGCCGGGCTGCCAGATGAGATACGCAGGCGGGTCGCACAAGCGGCCACGCCTGCGCCTGGTTGTGGCGGAAGGGCCTACCCGGGCAGGTGGCAGACCGCCTCGATGTTGTTGCCATCGGGGTCGATCACGAAGGCGGCGTAGTAGTCCGGGTGGTACCACGGGCGCAGGCCGGGCACCCCGTTGTCGCGGCCACCTGCGGCCAGCGCGGCGGCGTGGAACGCATCAACCTGGGCGCGTTCGCCGCAGACGAAGGCCACGTGCACACCCTGGCTGAGGGGTGCCGCATTGCCCAGCCAGAAGAACGGCTTGCCGTGGTTGCCGAAACCCACGTGGTCGTGGGCGCCGGTCTGTTCGGCACTGACCTCCATCACCAGGCCGATCTGCAGCGGTGCCAGCGCCTGCAGGAAGAAGGCCTTGCTGCGCGGCAGGTCGCTGCTGTTCAAACCGATATGATCCAGCATGTCAGGCCTCCGTGACCCAGTGCGGCGCGCGCTTGTCGAGGAACGCGCCCAGGCCTTCCTGGCCTTCGGCGGACACCCGCAGGCGGGCGATCAGGGCGGCATTGTCACGGTCCAGGCTGTCGCGATCATCGGCGTCGCGCACCTGCCGGACCAGCAGCTTGGCCGACGCCGAGGCGATCGGCCCGGCCTTGTCGAGCAGGGCCAGCTGCCGCTGTACCGCCTCGTCCAGGCGTTCGGGCTCCACCAGATGGTGGATCAGGCCGATGCGCAGGGCGGTGTCGGCGTCGAAGTGTTCGCCGGTAGCGAACCAGCGACGGGCCTGGCGGCTGCCGATGGCCTCGATCACATAGGGCGAGATCACTGCCGGCAGCAGGCCCAGCCGGCTTTCGGTCAGGCCGAAGCGGGCGGCGCTGGTAGCGATGGCGATATCGCAGCAGGCCACCAGACCGACACCGCCACCGAAGGCGGCGCCGTGGACCCGGGCCAGGGTCGGCTTGGGCAGCTCGTCCAGGGTGCGCATCAGCCGCGCCAACGCCAGGGCGTCCTCGCGGTTGTCCGCCTCGCTGGCCGTGGCCATGCCGCGCATCCACTGCATGTCGGCACCGGCGGAGAAGGAGGCGCCGTGGCCTGCCACCACCACCGTGCGCACCGTGTCATCGCGGCCGGCTGCTTCCAGGGCGGCGGTCAGCCGGGCGATCAGGCCGGCATCGAAGGCGTTGTGCAGCTCCGGCCGGTTCAGCCAGAGGGTCAGGACAGCGCCATTGCGCTCGATCTGCAAAGCATCGTTCATGGGATTCCGGGGGTTGCTCCATACCTGTATGGATCATAGCGGGCCATTGGTCATGGGCCATGACGCGACGCGGGAATGTTAGAATCGAGAACCATTTACATCCAGCAGAGAACACGCTAGATGACGCTGTCCGAACTGCCCCTGCACACCTCGGCCGTGGTCGATTCCGTGCAGGACCTGCATGCCAACGATGCCATCGCCCGGCGCCTGCGCGAGCTGGGCTTCGTCAAGGGTGAGGAAGTGCGCCTGGTGGCGCGGGGTCCGGTCGGCGGCGAGCCGCTGCTGGTGCAGGTCGGGTTCACCCGTTTCGCGCTGCGTATCAGTGAGGCCCGGCGCGTGGTCATCGACCCGGCAAGCCAGGAGCGACGCGCATGAGTGCCACCGCAACCGCCGCACCGCTGCGCATCGCGCTGGTCGGTAATCCCAACAGCGGCAAGACCGCCCTGTTCAACCAGCTGACCGGCAGCCGACAGAAGGTCGCCAACTACACCGGCGTCACCGTCGAGCGCAAGGAAGGCCGCCTGCGCGCGCCGTCCGGCCGCGAGTTCGCCGTGCTCGACCTGCCGGGCGCCTACAGCCTGCATCCGGCCAGCCTCGACGAGGCGATCACCCGCGACCTGTGCCGGGGCTTCTACCCGGGTGAGGCCGCGCCGGATGTCCTGTTGTGCGTGATCGACGCCACCAACCTGCGCCTGCACCTGCGTTTCGCCCTGGAGCTGCGCGAGCTGGGCAAGCCGATGATCATCGCCCTGAACATGGTTGACGCCGCGCAGCGTCGCGGCATCCAGATCGATGTTGCCGCGCTGGAGCGCGAGATCGGTGTGCCGGTGGTGGAAACCGTGGCGGTGCGCAAGCAGGGCGCGCGTGCGCTGGTGGAACGCCTGGACACGATGGTGCCGCATCTGGATGCGCCGCTGGCCGGTGTTGAAAAGGACGTGGATTACCACGCGCAGGTACGCGCGATCCTGGCCGCCGCCGTACGGATGCCGGCGCGGACCGCGAAGATCGACGACACGCTCGACCGCTGGCTGCTGCATCCGGTGTTCGGCCTGATCACCCTGGTCGTGGTGATGTTCCTGATCTTCCAGGCGGTGTTCGCCTGGGCGACGCCGCTGATGGATGGCATCGAGGCCGGCTTCGCCTGGCTGGGTGAACTGGCCGCCAGCGTGCTGCCGGCTGGGCCGCTGACCAGCCTGCTGACCGACGGCATCATCGCCGGCCTGGGGGGCGTGGTGGTGTTCCTGCCGCAGATCCTGATCCTGTTTGCCTTCATCCTGGCACTGGAGGAGTCCGGTTACCTGCCGCGCGCTGCGTTCCTGCTGGATCGCATGATGGCGGCGGCGGGCTTGTCCGGTCGTTCGTTCATCCCGTTGCTGTCCAGCTTCGCCTGCGCGGTGCCGGGCATCATGGCCACCCGCAGCATCCAGGACCCGCGTGACCGCCTGGCCACGATCCTGGTGGCACCGCTGATGACCTGCTCGGCACGCCTGCCGGTGTATGCGCTGCTGATCGGCGCGTTCATTCCGGCCGGCAAGATCGGCATCTTCAACCAGCAGGGCCTGGTGCTGTTCGGCCTGTATGTAGCCGGCATCCTCAGCGCGCTGGTGATGTCATGGGTGATGAAGAAGTGGCGCCGCGACAAGAGCGAGCACCCGCTGATGCTGGAACTGCCGTCGTACCGCATTCCGCATCCGCGCGACCTCGCCGTCGGCCTGTACGAGCGCGGCATGATCTTCCTCCGGCGCGTCGGCGGCATCATCCTGGCGCTGACCATCCTGCTGTGGTTCCTGCTGTCGTTCCCGGGCGCGCCCGCCGATGCGACGATGCCGGCCATCGACTACAGCTATGCCGGCCAGATCGGCCATGCGATGACGGCGATCTTCGCGCCGCTGGGCTTCAACTGGCAGATCTGCATCGCGCTGATTCCGGGCCTTGCGGCGCGCGAAGTAGCGGTATCGTCGCTGGCGACGGTGTATGCGCTGTCGGCAGCCGATGACGATGCGGCGATCTCCGCACTGTCGCCGGTGGTGGCCGACGGCTGGTCGCTGGCCACCGGCCTGGCCTTGCTGGTGTGGTTCATCTATGCGCCGATGTGCATTTCGACGCTGGCCACCATCAAGCGCGAGACCAACTCGTGGAAGACGATGGGCTTCTCGGCGTTCTACCTGTTTGCTGCGGCCTATGTCGCGGCGCTGATCACCTACCAGGTGACCGTGGCGCTGGGAGGCGGCTGATGGAAGCTGGCCTGCTGGTCCAGTACCTGATCATCGCGGTGGCCGTGCTGGTCAGTGCCTGGGTGGTGCTGAAGAAGCAGGCGCCCGGCACCGTGCGCAAGCTGCGTGGCGCGCTGGCACTGGCGCTGCTGAAGCCGGGCCGCGCGGCCTGGTTGCAGGCGCTGGGCCGGAAGATCGCGCCGCCGGCCACTGGCGGTGGCGGCGCATGCGGCGGCTGTGACAGCTGCGGACCGACGCCGCCGAAGCAGCACTGAGGCTGCCTTTCCTGCGTTGCTGGGTGCGAAGCTTGGTTCTTTGGTGGGTGCGAACCTTGGTTCGCACGCCCTTGATCCTTATCCACGCATGGCGTGGATCTACTCATCTCCTGCGCCGCCCTCCAGCGGCGTCGGAATTGATCATCGACGCATGGCGTGGATCCACGTTGCGGGCCGGACGAGGCGGGCCGTTCGCCGCGACGCGTCAACGCGCCTGCGCACCCAGCTCGGCCGCTTGAGCCAGCCAGCGTTCGCGCTGTTGCGGGGTGCTGCTGCGCACGGCGCCCAGGCGGCTGACCCGCACCGGGCGGATGCCGCAGAATCCCAGGATGGTGCTGCGGATCTGGGTGATGCCCGGGTCGCGGTAGATCCACCGGTAGTACCAGGGCGGCGTGTCCAGGGTGGTGATGACCCGCGCGCTGCGTCCAGCCAGCAGCCGGTCCCACCACACCGAATCGCGCCGGTAGCGGAAGGCGAAGCCCGGCAGCAGCACGCGGTCGAAGAAGCCTTTCAACAGGGCAGGCATCGCGCCCCACCAGGTCGGGTAGACCAGCACAAGGTGATCGCAGGCCTGGATCGCGTCGGCGACGTCCTGCAGGTCGGCTTCCAACGGCTGGATCTGGCGATAGCCGTGGCGAAGTACCGGGTCGAACTGAAGGTCGCCCAGGGCGATCAAGCGCACGCGGTGGCCGGCGTTGCTGGCGGCGGTTGCGTATCGCTGGGCGAGGGCGCCGCACAGGCTGTCGCGGTCGGGATGGCCAAGCAGGATCAGGATGGAGCGGGGCACGGCAGTCTCGGAAGCTGGAAAACCGCGACCGTGCGCTATGCCCCAGGGGCAGAGTCAAACACCGGCGGGGCAGCCAGCGGCAGCCAGAACGCAAAGACCATCGCCCTGCTGCAGCCATTGCCGCAGCTCGTCCGCCACCTGCTGCAGTTCGACCTCGATGCGGGCAAGCCGCTCGCGCTCGGAAGCAATCGCAGCGCGCTGGCGCTCCAGCAGGACCAGCACTGCCGGCCAGTCGAGCTGACCGTCGCTGCGCTGCAGGCCGGTGATGGCGGCCAGTCCGATGCCCAGCCCCAGCGCCTGCCGGATCAGCTGCACCCACGCCACATCCTGTTCGCTGTAGTCGCGGTAGCGGTTCAGGCGCGGCACTGGCGGCAGCAGTCCGCGTGCCTCGTACAGGCGGATCGCCTTGGCGCTGGCACCGGTGCGGCGCGCGACCTCGGAAATGCGCATGCGCTCAGTCCCTGACCAGCCCGCCATCCACCACCAGGTTCTGGCCGGTGACCGCCCGCGACCACGGGCTGGCGAAGAACAGCACGGCATCGGCGAACTCGGCCGGGGTGGTGACGCTGCGCAGCGGCGTGTTGGCGGCGATGTAGTCGAATACGGTTTCCGGTGTAGCTGCACTGGCGTCGGTCGTGCGCAGCAGGCCGCCGGACAGCATGTTGACGGTGATGCCGTGCGGGCCGAGGTCGCCGGCCAGGGTGCGGGTGAGCGACAGCAGCGCGGCCTTGGCGGCGGTGTAGTCGTGGTAGGGCACCACCGGGTTCTGGAACAGGTTGGTGCCGATGTTGATGATCCGGCCGAAGCGCCGCGCCTGCATGCCGGGCAGGGCAGCCTGCACGGTGTTGAGGGCGCCACGCACGCTGCCTTCGAACTGCGCCTGGAAGGCCGGCCAGCCGATGTTGGCAGCGTTGTCGCGGGCATCGCCATTGAACGAGAACGAAGCCAGTGCGTTGTTGACCACGGTGGTCACGCCCTGGCCGAAGTGCGCCAGTGCGTGCTGCAGCAGGTTGTCGACCTGGGCGCGGTCGGTGACGTCGGCCTGCAGGGCGATGGCCTGGCCGCCCAGCTCGCTGGCCAGTGCACGTGACGCTGCTTCGCTGCGGTGATAGTTGATGACAACCCGCGCGCCCTGCGCAGCGAAGGCGCGGGCGATGTGCTGGCCAAGGCCGCGACCGGCGCCGGTGACCAGTACCAGCTGTTCGCTGATCTGCATGATGGTCAGGCAATCCATGGCAAAAGGGCAGGCAGCGTAGCAGCGACAGCGCTTGCCGGACCATGCGTGCTGCCGCTAGCCTGCGTGCATGAACCAGACTCCCCTGCGATTGCTTATTCACGGCGCCTCCGGGCGCATGGGCCAAGCCCTGTTGCGGCTGGCTGCCGAACACCCTGATTCCCTGCAGATCGTCGCTGCGGTGACCGGCCGCGCGCCGGCCCAGCGGGTGATCGATGGTGTGCCGTTCTTCGCCGCCAGCGAGTTGCCGGGGACGCCGGTGTTCGACGTGGCGATCGATTTCAGCCTGCCGGAGGGCTTCGATGCACTGCTGGCACAGTGCGTGGAGCGCGGCGCAGGCCTGGTGTCGGGCACCACCGGCATTTCCACTGCGCAGCGCCAGGCGCTGGAGGCGGCGGCGGTGAAGATCCCGCTGGTGTGGGCGTCGAACTTCAGCCTGGGCGTGGCGGTACTGGACGAGCTGGTGGAGCGTGCGGCGCAGGCGCTGGCCGGCTGGAACTGCGACATCGTCGAATCGCACCATACGCAGAAGAAGGACGCGCCCTCGGGCACGGCGCTGACCCTGGGCGCCGCGGCGCAGCGGGGCGGGGCCGAGCCGCAGTACGCCAGCCTGCGCGCCGGTGACATCGTCGGCGAGCATCTGGTGCAGTTCACCGGCCTGGGCGAGCGCATCGAGCTGGTGCACCGGGCCACCAACCGCGACATCTTCGCCCGCGGGGCACTGTTTGCCGCTCGCCAGCTGCAGGGCCGGGCGGCGGGCAGCTACCGGGTACGCGACCTGCTGGACGGGCCCGGGTAACGGGCCCGGGTCGATGGTAGATGCCAACCTTGGTTGGCAGCCGTTGCTGAACGCGCCAACCAAGGTTGGTGCCTACCGGAGCCGGGCAGGTGGGATGGCAGCGGCCCGGTCATCGGCCTGCATACGCCCCCGGATTGAAATGAATGCGCAATCGCCTGTTCATGAATGGCGATAACCGCTGGCGCGCGCGCCCCGGCACCGCTACAATTCGCACTCGCCGAATCACGAAAGCCGGACCGGTCCCAGACCGTACGTCCGCGCTTTTTTGCAACCGGATTTCCGTGAAGCGCAGGCGTGACTTCGGCACCCCCTCGGTAGCCAAAGTGAGAATTCCGTGACCCAAGCCGCAATCCTCGTCCTCGAAGACGGCACCGTATTCGAGGGCGAATCCGTAGGCGCGCCCGGCCTGTCCGTCGGTGAGGTGGTGTTCAACACCGCCATGACCGGCTACCAGGAAGTGTTGACCGACCCGTCCTACGCCCGGCAGATGGTCACGCTGACCTATCCGCACATTGGCAACACCGGCATGACCGACCAGGACAATGAAGCGTCCAAGGTGTGGTCGGCCGGCCTGATCGTGCGCGACGTACCGCGCCGCCCGAGCAGCTGGCGCAGCCAGGTGTCGCTGCAGGACTGGCTGATCCAGCGTGGCGTGGTCGCCATCGCCGGCATCGACACCCGCAAGCTGACCCGCATCCTGCGCGAGAAGGGCGCCCAGAACGGCGCGCTGATGGCCGGCGACGGCATCGATGTGGAAAAGGCACTGGAAGCGGCCCGCAAGTTCCCCGGCCTGAAGGGCATGGATCTGGCCAAGGTCGTCACCACCGACAAGACCTACGTCTGGACCGAGGGCCAGCTGGACCTGGATGCCAATGCCTTCGTCAGCGTGCCGGCCAAGTACAAGGTCGTGGCGTACGACTTCGGCGTGAAGACCAACATCCTGCGCATGCTGGCCGAGCGCGGCTGCGAGGTCTCCGTGGTGCCGGCGCAGACCCCGGCCGCGGAAGTGCTGGCGCTGAAGCCGGACGGCGTGTTCCTGTCCAACGGCCCGGGTGACCCGGAGCCGTGTGACTACGCGATCGCCGCGATCAAGACCTTCATCGACGTGAAGATCCCGACCTTCGGCATCTGCCTGGGCCACCAGCTGCTGGGCCTGGCCTCGGGCGCGAAGACGATCAAGATGGGCCATGGCCACCATGGTGCGAACCACCCGGTGCAGGACCTGGACAGCGGCCGGGTGATGATCACCTCGCAGAACCACGGCTTCGCAGTGGACGAAGCCACCCTGCCGGCCACCCTGCGGGTGACCCACCGTTCGCTGTTCGACGGCACCAACCAGGGCATCGCCCGCACCGACGTGCCGGCCTTCTCGTTCCAGGGGCATCCGGAAGCGTCGCCGGGCCCGACCGATGTGGGCCCGTTGTTCGACCGTTTCGTGGCACTGATGGAACAGGCCAAGGCGTGATCAGTACGCCGCCGGTTCGCCGGTGGCGTCGCGATGGACCGTAAGCCTCCGCATCGCGGCTGCCGCTGGCGCGGCGCTGCGGATCAAGATTCCTGATCGACAGCGTGCGATCACCCCCCTTGTCACGCTGTACTGACTTAGAGAAGAAAATGCCCAAGCGCACTGACCTCAAGACCATCCTCATCATCGGTGCCGGCCCGATCGTCATCGGCCAGGCCTGTGAGTTCGATTACTCCGGCGCCCAGGCCTGCAAGGCCCTGCGTGACGAGGGCTACCGCGTGGTGCTGGTCAACAGCAACCCGGCCACGATCATGACCGACCCGGAGATGGCCGACGCCGTCTACATCGAGCCGATCAACTGGCAGACGGTCGAGAAGATCATCGCCAAGGAAAAGCCTGACGCGCTGCTGCCGACCATGGGTGGCCAGACCGCGCTGAACTGCGCGCTGGACCTGGCCGACAACGGCGTGCTGGAGAAGTACAACGTCGAGCTGATCGGCGCCAAGCGCGAAGCCATCATGATGGCCGAGGACCGCGAGCTGTTCCGCGTGGCGATGAGCGAGATCGGCCTGGAGTGCCCGACCGCTGCCGTTGCGCACACTCTGGACGAAGCGCTGGAGATCCAGACCCGCGTCGGCTATCCGACCATCATCCGCCCCAGCTTCACCCTCGGCGGCAGTGGCGGCGGCATCGCCTACAACCGCGAAGAGCTGATCGAAATCGTCAACCGCGGCCTGGAACTGTCGCCGACCACCGAAGTGCTGGTCGAAGAGTCGGTGCTGGGCTGGAAAGAGTTCGAGATGGAAGTGGTCCGCGATACCGCGGACAACTGCATCATCGTCTGCTCGATCGAGAACCTGGACCCGATGGGCGTGCACACCGGTGACTCGATCACCGTGGCCCCGGCGCAGACCCTGACCGACAAGGAATACCAGCGCCTGCGCGATGCCTCCATCGCCGTGCTGCGCAAGATCGGCGTGGATACCGGTGGTTCGAACGTGCAGTTCGGCATCAACCCGGACACCGGCCGCGTGGTGGTGATCGAGATGAACCCGCGCGTGTCGCGATCCTCGGCGCTGGCCTCCAAGGCCACCGGCTTCCCGATCGCCAAGGTCGCCGCCAAGCTGGCCGTGGGCTACACCCTGGACGAACTGAAGAACGAGATCACCGGCGGCCTGACCCCGGCCTCGTTCGAGCCGTCCATCGACTACGTCGTCACCAAGATTCCGCGCTTCGCATTCGAGAAGTTCCCGGCCGCCGATGCACGCCTGACCACCCAGATGAAGTCGGTGGGCGAGGTGATGGCGATGGGCCGCACTTTCCAGGAGTCGATGCAGAAGGCCCTGCGTGGCCTGGAAACCGGCAAGGTCGGCTTCGACCCGACCGGCCTGGACCTGACCAGTGAAGACGATCTGCAGACCCTGCGCCGCGAGCTGAAGGCGCCGGGTCCGGAGCGCCTGTTCTTCGTGGGCGATGCGTTCCGCGCCGGCATGAGCGTGGAGGACATCTTCAAGCTGTCCTACATCGATCCGTGGTTCCTGGACCAGATCGAAGAAATCATCGCCGCCGAGACCCAGGTCGCGGCCGATGGCATCGACGCACTGGATGCGGCGCGCCTGCGCAAGCTCAAGCGCGCCGGCTTCTCCGACGCCCGCCTGGCCCAGCTGACCGGCACCAACGAAGCGGCTGTGCGTGCGCTGCGTCGCGCGCACAAGGTGCGCCCGGTGTACAAGCGCGTGGACTCCTGTGCCGCCGAGTTCTCCACCGGCACCGCCTACCTGTACTCGACCTACGAGGAAGAGTGCGAAGCCGCGCCGAGCAACCGCGACAAGATCATGATCCTCGGCGGTGGCCCGAACCGCATCGGCCAGGGCATCGAGTTCGACTACTGCTGCGTGCACGCGGCACTGGCGCTGCGCGAGGATGGCTATGAAACCATCATGGTCAACTGCAACCCGGAAACCGTGTCGACCGACTACGACACCTCCGACCGCCTGTACTTCGAACCGCTGACCCTGGAAGACGTGCTGGAAATCGTCGAGCTGGAGCAGCCCAAGGGCGTGATCGTGCAGTACGGCGGCCAGACCCCGCTGAAGCTGGCACGCGCGCTGGAAGCCAACGGCGTGCCGGTGATCGGCACCAGCCCGGACTCGATCGACCTGGCCGAAGACCGCGAGCGCTTCCAGCAGCTGGTGGACCAGCTGGGCCTGAAGCAGCCGCCGAACCGCATTGCCCGCAACGATCAGGAAGCGCTGCTGCTGGCGCGCGAGATCGGCTACCCGCTGGTGGTGCGTCCGAGCTACGTGCTGGGTGGCCGCGCCATGGAAATCGTCTACGGCGAATCCGACCTGGCCCGCTACGTGCGTGATGCGGTGAAGGTGTCCAACGATTCGCCGGTGCTGCTGGATCGCTTCCTCGACAACGCCGTCGAGTGCGACGTGGACATCATCGCCGACGCGCAGGGCAACGTCCTGATCGGTGGCGTGATGGAGCACATCGAAGAGGCCGGCGTGCACTCGGGCGATTCCTCCTGCTCGCTGCCGCCGTACTCGCTGTCGGCTCAAACCCAGGCAGAGCTGCGTCGCCAGGTGGTCGAGCTGGCCAAGGCCCT
This sequence comes from Stenotrophomonas sp. PA-6-5C, assembly GCF_021605635.1. Taxonomy (NCBI): domain Bacteria; kingdom Pseudomonadati; phylum Pseudomonadota; class Gammaproteobacteria; order Lysobacterales; family Lysobacteraceae; genus Stenotrophomonas; species Stenotrophomonas sp. PA-6-5C. The sequence continues at coordinate 30,411 of NZ_WKEE01000028.1, read as the reverse complement.
GAACGTGGTGGGCCTGATGAACACCCAGTTCGCGATCCAGACCGACGAGGAAGGCAACGACACCATCTTCCTGCTGGAAGTGAACCCGCGCGCCTCGCGCACCGTGCCGTTCGTGTCCAAGGCCACCGGCATGCCGCTGGCCAAGATCGCGGCCCGCTGCATGGCGGGCAAGACCCTGGAAGAGCAGGGCGCCACCAGGGAAATCGTGCCGGACTACTACTCGGTGAAGGAAGCGATCTTCCCGTTCGCCAAGTTCCAGGGCGTCGACCCGATCCTTGGGCCGGAGATGCGCTCCACCGGTGAAGTGATGGGCGTGGGCCGCAGCTTCAACGCCGCCTTCGCGCGCGCGCAGGAAGCAGGTGGCATCAAGGCACCGCCGGTCGGCAAGGCCTTCGTGTCGGTGCGCGACCCGGACAAGAAGCGCGTGCTGCCGGTGGCCAAGGCCCTGCTGGCACGTGGCTACAGCCTGGTCGCCACCCGTGGCACCGCAGCATGGCTGCAGCAGCACGGCATGGACTGCGAGATCATCAACAAGGTGGTCGAGGGTCGCCCGCACATCGTCGATTCGATCAAGAACGGCGAGATCGTCTATATCGTCAACACGACCGAAGGCCGTGCCGCGATCAACGACTCGTTCTCGATCCGTCGCGAGGCGCTGCAACATCGCGTCACCTATTCGACCACCATTGCCGGTGCCAAGGCGCTGGTGGATTCACTGGAATTCCGCGGTACCGGCCCGGTCTGGTCGCTGCAGGAACTGCACAAGGAGTTGAACGCATGAGAGCACCCATCACGATGAAGGGCGCGCAGCGACTGCGCGATGAACTGGATCACCTGAAGTCGGTCAAGCGCCCGAAGGTGATCGCCGCGATCGCCGAAGCGCGCGAGCATGGCGACCTGAAGGAGAATGCCGAGTACCACGCCGCGCGCGAGGAACAGGGCTTCATCGAAGGCCGCATCAAGCAGCTGGAAGGCGAGCTGTCGCACGCCGAGATCATCGACGTGAGCAAGCTCAATGCAGGCTCCAAGGTGGTGTTCGGCGCCAGCGTGACCCTGGCCGACGTGGAATCGGACGAAGAGAAGAAGTACCAGATCGTTGGCGATCTGGAAGCGGACATCAAGCTGGGCCTGATCGCCATTTCCTCGCCGGTTGCCCGCGCGATGATCGGCAAGCTGGAAGGTGACTCGATCGTGATCGATGCGCCGGCCGGCCAGCGCGAGTACGAGATCGTCAGCGTCAGCTACCAGGACTGATCCGTGGCGACGGCGACCCTGCTGTTGCCGGCACGCAGCCGCTTTGCGGTGGCTGCATTGCCGGATGACGTGGCGCGTGCCCTGGGCCGCGCCACCACCTCGCAGGGCGACGCCGGTGAACGGGCGCAGCTGCTGCGTCACTTCACGGTCGCCGCGCCGCACTGGCCGGTGGCCGCGTTGACCCGCCAGCGTGACGTCGGCGATGCCGCCGGCGCCTGCTGGCTGCGTGCCGATCCGGCCTGCATGGTGCCGGACATGCATGGCGCGCGCATGATGGGCCACGGCGAAACGCTGCGGCCCAGCCTGGCCGATACGTTGGCCTTGCTGCCTGTGTTGCAGCCCCTGTTTGCGGATGCAGGCTTCGTGCTGGATGCACCCGACCCTTCGCGCTGGTACCTTCGGCTGCCGATCGGTACCGAACTACCGGAGTTCGACAGTCCGGACGAGGTGCTGGGCGATGATCTGTTCTCGCACCTGCCACCGGGCGAGGCGGGCCGCCGCTGGCGCGCATTGATGACGGAAGCGCAGGTGCTGCTGCATACCCATTCGTGGAACCAGCAGCGCGCCGCACAGGGGCAGCAGCCGATCAATTCGCTGTGGTTCTGGGGCGGTGGCGTGATGCCCATATCGGTTGCCACGCCGCATGCGCAGGTGCGCAGCCGCGATGCGTTGCTGCAGGGCCTGGCCCAGGCCGCAGGCGTAGCGGTGGATGGCGAACAGTCGGTCGATGCACTGGTTGATCTGCGCCAGCTGCGCTCGTTGCAGCAGCTGGGTAATGATGCGATCCGGCCGCTGCTGGCCGCACTCAAACGTGGTGAGCTGCAACGGCTGGTGCTGGATTTCGAGGATGGCCTGCGGTTCCAGCTGGACAAGGGCCAGCGCTGGCAGTTCTGGAAGAAGCCGCGGCAGCTGCACGACGGTTGAGGCAAGGCGGTAGCGCCGGGCCAAGCCCGGCGGATGTGCTATTGAACATCGGTGACGTAGGTCGGCAACTGCCAATGCCTGCGGCTCGGGCCGGTGCAGTAGTGACCGACGTACTCCGCACTGAGGATCAGTCGACTTCCGTCCCACGCCCAGTGCCGGTTCGTGCCGCACGCATCCTGGTCTGTCGCAAGGCCTTCTTCAAGAAACACGGCGTGCGGGTAGAGCGGAAACAGCGGGGTTGACGAGAGCAGCTTGGGTGCGAATGGCGGACGGTCGCGGATCAGCCAGGTACCCGCTGGCACGATGTGGCGGTCGGTTGCACAGCTCAACATGGCAAGGACATGGGTGGCATCTACCCGTTCGATGCGTAGTTGGCGCGACGACATCTGTTCGCAGGCGTTCCGCGCGGCGGCCACCGGCTGCAGTTGCTGAAGCAGGTCTGTCCGCTCAGCCAGTTGTCCATCCGTGTCATGTGCTTCGACCAGCAGGGGCGGTGCCTTCAGTGGTGGCGCGGCTACCGCGGCCGGCACCTTCGATTCCGGCTGTGCGCCCTTGCGCACCAGTGCGCCTGGGGTATCCAGCCGACCCTGTGCTTCGTCCATCTTCAGCAGCAACATGCGAATGCCGCGATCCGACAGCGACCAGGCGTGGCCCGAGGCATCGCTCATCTCGATGCGTTTGTCACTCACCAGCGCATCGATCATCGCTGCCACGTAGCGCGAGGGTAGTTCCAGGCCAAGGTCGAGCGCGTCGCTGTGGCCGATGGCACCGAGGTCCCTTCCGTCCACGCGCAGCCGCAACGTCCCTTCGGGTGCCACCGCCACAGGGGTACGCGGCGCGTCCTCGGCGCCCTCGGCCATTGACAGCCGTGCGGTGACCGCGGTCTGCGGCCCGCCGACACGTTCGAGCAGCACGCTCAGCATCAGCGGTGCCAGCGGGCCGTAGGCGGTCAGCCGGCAGGTGCGGGTGTTGTCGCAGGCCATCACGCCGTCGCCCTCGACGAACGATGTGCCGAGCGATTCAGTGGCCGAGGCAATCGGCGCCAGAGTGAGGGAGGCCAGCAGCAGGGGTGTCCGCAATAGTGAGGAAGCACGCATTCAACGAACCTCGCTGACCAGCGTCGGCAGGGTCCAGTGCCCACCCGGCATGCCACGGCACAGACCGGTGCTGAACGCACTGCTTGGCTGGAATCTGCGGCCATCCCAGGTCCAGTCCGAGCCGGAAACGCAGTCGCCGATGCCGCGGCCCTTGTAGCGTGCGTAGAGCGTGCGCTCGACGCGCGAGAAGCCCTCTGCTTCCAGCGTGACCGTCTGCGGGGCAAACGGCGGATGATCGCGCGCGATCCAGAAACCATTGCTGTAGTTGTACGCACCCATCTGGCACAGCGCCTGCACCAGCACATGGTGCTCGTCCAGCCGCTCGATCACCATTTCCGGGGTTCCCTTGTACTCGATCAGACGCGGGCAGTCGTCGCTGTCGCCGAGCGTGGCAATCAGCGCGTCGCGCAGCGCTTCGCTGCTGCCCAAGGCGCTGTCTTCAGAGCGTGGCGCCGTCAGCGCCGCGCTCACGATCACAGGCCTGGCGCGCGCAGCCGGCACGCTCGCTTCGGCACGCGCGCCATGCCGTATCAGGGCGCCGGGCGTGCCCACGCGCCCTTGTGCTTCGTCCATTTTCAACAGTACGGCGGCGGCACCACGATCGGAGATCGGCCAGCGCGTGCCCCTGCTGTCGATCACTTCGATGCGGGCCTGGCCGGGCAGGGCGGCGAGCAGGGCTTCAACCTGCGCTGGTCGCAGCGTCACTGCTTCGTCTGCCCCGGTGTCCTGCACAGCGCCCAGATCACGGCCGTTCACCTGCAGGCGCATCGCACCTTCAGGCATTGCACTTTCGCCATCCTCACCGACCCGCAGCCGCGCCTTCACTGCAGTGCCGGGACCACCGGCACGTTCCAGCATCAGGCCCAGCAGGCTGTCTGCATTCTCCGGGCCATAGCCGGCCGCACGGCAGGTGCCGCTGTTGTCGCAGGCCAGGAACCAGTCGTGGTGCACGAACTCGATACCGGGTTCCAGCGGCGTGTTTCCGGCGTGGGAGGCAAGTGGTAGCAGGAGGCTGGCTAGCAGTACGGACAGCGGGCGATACATGGCGAATTCCATTTCAGAAGCGAACAAGCATGGGCGATCACCCCGCCTGCGCCAAGCCCGCGCAGAGCCAGACAAGCCGAGCGGGGTATCATGCGCCTGTCTTCCGTAACCCGGCGATGCCGATGTCCCTTGCCGCCGATGCTGCGCAGCCGTCTTCCGATACCCCGATGATCCGCCGCCGCGATGTCGCCGTACCCGGTGTCTGGCCGGACGGCACGCTACCGCTGTTGGCACGTCTGTATGCCGCGCGTGGTGCGCACACCCCGGAGCTGGCGTTGCCCAAGCTGGGCAACCTGCACGCGCCGGAGCTGTTGACCGGAATCGATGCGGCCGTGGACCTGCTGGTCGAAGCCATCGCCGCTGACAAGCGCATCCTGGTCGTCGGTGATTTCGACTGTGACGGCGCAACCGCCTGCGCGGTTGGTGTGCGTGGTCTGCGCTTGCTCGGCGCGCAGCATGTCTTCCACGCCGTGCCCAACCGCATGGTGCACGGCTACGGCCTGTCACCGTCGCTGGTGGACGAGCTGGCTGCGCTGCAGCCGGATCTGCTGGTCACCGTCGATCACGGCATTGCCTGCCACGCCGGCGTGACTGCAGCCAAAGCGCGGGGCTGGCAGGTACTGGTGACCGATCACCATCTGCCCGGTCCGCAGCTGCCACCGGCCGATGTCATCGTCGACCCCAATCTGGACGGCGACGCCTTCCCCAGCAAGTCGCTGGCCGGCGTCGGCGTGATCTTCTACGTGCTGATGGCGCTGCGCCGAAGGATGCGCGAAGCGGGTGTATTTGCCGATGGCAAGGGGCCGGACCTGACCACGCTGCTGGATCTGGTGGCGGTGGGCACCGTGGCCGACCTCGTTGCGCTGGATGCCAACAACCGCGCCCTGGTCAGTGCGGGTCTGCGTCGGCTGCGCAACGGCCAGGGCTGCGTCGGCCTGAAGGCGCTGATCGAGGCCAGTGGCCGCGACGCCGCACGCCTGACCGCTACCGATATCGGCTTCGGGCTCGGCCCGCGCTTGAATGCGGCCGGTCGGCTGGAAGACATGGCGCTGGGTATCGCGCTGCTGCTCACCGAAGATCCGCGGCAGGCCCGCGACATCGCGCAGACGCTGGAGCAGATCAACGCCGAGCGGCGTGCGGTGCAGCAGTCGATGACCGATGACGCCGAACAGGCGCTGTCGCGGGTGGTGCTCGATACCGCCGGGCAGCGTCCGGTGGCGGCCTGCCTGTTTGATGCGGATTGGCACCCCGGTGTGGTCGGCCTGGTCGCTTCGAAGATGAAGGATCGCCTGCATCGTCCGGTGATCGCGTTCGCGCCGGCCGAGCCGGGCGCCGATAACCTGCGAGGTTCGGCGCGCTCGATCGCCGGCCTGCATATCCGTGATGCGCTCGCGCTGGTGGATGCACGCCATCCCGGCTTGATCGAGCGCTTCGGCGGTCACGCGATGGCTGCCGGCTTGAGCATGCGCCTGGATCATCTGGCCGACTTCGAAGCCGCCTTCGTCGCCACCGTGCTGGAAATGCTCGACCCGGCGGCACTGCAGCAGCAGGTGCTCAGCGACGGCGAACTGGCAGCGGACGAACTCGATCATCGCCATGCCGATGCGCTGCGCCTGGCCGGACCCTGGGGACAAGGCTTCCCCGAGCCGCTGTTCGACGGCCACTTCGAGGTGGCCAACTGGCGCGTGCTGAAGGAGCGGCATCTGAAGCTGGAGCTGCGCCTGCCCGGCGTACCGGGCACGATCAACGCGATCCATTTCGGTGGCTGGCACGGCAACGCGCCCGGCAAGCATGTCCACCTGGCCTACCGCCTGGCCTGCGATGACTATCGCGGTGGCGCCGCGATCCAGCTGATCGTCGAGCACTGCCTGCCCGCATGAAGAAGGGAGGCGTCAGCGGACCTCGCTTACCCGTGTCGGCAGTTCCCAGGTTCCGCCGGGAACGCCACGGCACAGACCGCCACTGATCGCCGAGGTCGCGACGAAGCGCGTGCCATCCCAGGTCCACGTTTCATCCGACACACAGTCGGCCAGACCACGGCCCTTGTGCGAGGCGACAATCTGCCCGTCGCCGTAGTCGATCGCATCGCTGGTCACCCACTGCGGCTGGTAGGGCGCCTGCTCGCGGATGACCCAGTAGCCATCGCCGGTGTTGTAGGCCGCGCGCCAGCAGGGAACGTTGACCAGCAGGTGCTTGGCATCCAGACGTTGGATCTGCAGTGGCGAATTGCTGATCGAAACATCCGGGTCGGCGTCGAGCAGACCTTCGCAGCTGGGTTCTTTCAGGGTGGCGCGCAGCGCTGCACGCAGCGCCGGTGAGGCGGCCAGCTTGGCGAACGCCGGGTCGTCCGGCGGCGTCGACAAGGTCGCTGCCTTGCGCACCACGGGTTTGGCAACGGCGGCAGGCACGCTGCTTTCGGCCGCAGTACCCTTGCGCATCACCGCGCCCGGCGTACCGACGCGGCCCTGGAACTCGTCGGTCTTCAACAGCACCGCTGCTGCGCCCTTGTCCGACAGCGGCCACGCATGGCCGGCGGTATCGACAACGGTGATGCCGCCATCGCGCACCAGCGCCGACAGCACTGCGGTGGTCTGCGTTGGGCTCAGCGCATAGGTGCCTGTGTCCTTGGCCGGCGCCAGCACGCCGAGATCACGCTGCTGGATGCGCAGGTGCAGTGCGCCCTTGGCCTGCGGCTGGTCATCGATCGGCTGCAACGACACGCGGCCGTTGATGGCTTGATCGGGGCCGCCCTGCCGCGTCAGCAGCACGCTCAGGGTGCTGTCGTCGTCGCTGGCATAGCCGGCCGCGCGGCAGGCGCGGGTGTTGTCGCAGGCCAGGACCCAGTCGTGATGCTGGAAATAGAGGCCTGCAGGCGCATCGACGGCGCTGGCGGCCAATGGCCAGGACAGCGCCAGCAGGGTGGGAAGCAGGGGAGAACGCATGGGCATCCTTGCGCGGGATCGGGAAGTCGCACATGGTGCGCCCAGGGGCGGCGAAGAGCCAGCATCGAATCGCGTTAACCCCATCCCTCCGTCTAGTGCGTTCAAGCAATCACGATCCCACTGGAGTCCTGTCATGGTCTTCGCCCGATGCTGCACCGTACTGCTGTTGGCCCTGGCAACCTGGCCGGCTTCGCCCCAGGCGACGCGTCGTCCGGCACCGCCGATCGCCTCCACGCCGCTGCTGATCGCACCCGCAGCAGAACAGCCCGTGAAGCTGCGACAGGCTCGCATCGAGGCCGAGGTGCAGGCCGGCATCGCCCAGACCCGGATCACCCTGGAGTTCCACAATCCCAATCAGCGCGTGCTGGAGGGGGAGCTGCAGTTCCCACTGGGCGAGGGCCAGCAGATCACCGGCTTTGCCCTGGACATCAATGGCGAGTTGCGTGAGGCGGTGCCGGTGCCCAAGGACCGCGGTCGCCAGGTGTTCGAGGAGATCGCCCGTCGTGGCGTCGATCCGGGCCTGCTGGAGCAGACCGCCGGCAACCAGTTCCGGCTGCGCGTTTATCCGTTGCCGGCCGGCAGCAGCCGCCGTGTGCAGCTGGTCGTACGCGAGCCGCTGGCATACGCCGGGCAGGGCTGGCGTTGGACGCTGCCGCTGCAGTTCGTCGCCGGTGCCGCTGCCGTTGAACTGGACGTGCAGGCACCGAAGGGTGCTGACACGGGCCATGCGCCGTTCCGCATCGCCGATGGTCGCCTGCACTGGCAAGGTCGAGGCGCGCAGTTGCCGACCCAGCTGCAATGGACGCTACCGGCCGAGCGCAAGGCACAGGTGCAGGTTGCACGCTGGCAGGACGGTCACTACCTGTTGGCACAGCTGCCGGTGCCGACGTCGGCCGCGCCACGCCGCGTGCCGTCGGAAGTGGGGCTGCTGTGGGATGGTTCCGGCTCCGCTGGCCAGCGTGATCGCACCCGCGAGTTCGCGCTGCTGGATCGCTACTTCGCTGCGATGGGCGAAGGCAACATCGCGCTGACGGTGCTGCGTGATCGTGCGGAGCCTGTGCGTCGGTTCCATATCCGCGGCGGCGACTGGAGTGAACTGCGCCGGGCGTTGATGTCGGTGCAGCCCGATGGTGCCAGTGCGCTGGCGCAGTGGCAGCCGCAGCCGGAGGTGAAGGAATACCTGATGGTCAGCGATGGCCTGCTGACCTATGGGCCGGAGGCGCTGCCGACGCTGGCCGCCGACCAGCGCCTGTTCGCGATCAGCAGTGCTGGTGCACGCACCGATGCCATCCGCCTGCGCGGTTGGAGCGAGGCGCATGCAGGTACTTTCGTGGCGCTCGGCAGCGATATCGATGCCGCCGCGCGGGAACTGCTGTCGGTACCGCTGGATGTCCAGATCGATGCCGGCCGTGGCGTGCAGGATGTGGTGATCGACCGCCGCAGCCAGGCCCAAGGCTGGCTATGGCTGCATGCGCGGTTGGCGGCCGAAGGCGTGCCGATGCGGGTGCGCGTGGCCGGCGGCGAGTGGCAGGCACTGCCCGCGGCGCAGAAGAACGAAGACGGTGATCTGCTGGCCGGCCTGTGGGCACAGGCGCGCCTGCAGCAGCTGTCGACCGACCGTCGTGGCAACCGCGAGGCGATGCAGCGCCTGTCGCAGCAGTTTGGTCTGGTGGGCCCGGACACCTCGCTGATCGTGCTGGAGACACTGGAAGACTACCTGCGCTATGCAATCCGTCCGTCGGGCAAGCTGCGCGCCGAGTACGACCAGCGCTTCGCTCGTCAGGTGGCAGACCGCGATGCGGCCGACCGCCAGCGCCTCGACAAGGTGGTGACGCAGTGGCAGCAGCGCCAGCAGTGGTGGAATCGCAGTTGGCCGAAGGGTGCACCGCCGCAGTCGGATTCGAAGGCACTGGAGGTGGCGACCGGCGCCCCGCCGGCACCCGTAGCGATGCTGGTTGCTCCGGCTCCCGCCGCGGCGGAGATGCAGTCGACTGCAGCCATGGCGCGCCAGCGTTCGGTTCCGCGCCCGGCACCGGCACCAATGCAGGAAGCCGCCGCCGATGCGATGGCGGCCGAGCCTGCGGCCGCCAATAACGGCCAGCTGGGAATCAAGCTGGCCGCGTGGCAGTCGGACTCACCGGTTGCCCGCCGCCTGCGCCAGGGGCCGCCGTCGCAACTGTATGACCGCTATCTGGCCGAGCGCGCTGCGAACGCCGACAGCAGCGCGTTCTTCCTCGACGTGGCCGACCTGCTGATCGAACAGGGGCAGCGCGATCTTGCCCTGCGCGTGCTGTCCAACCTGGCCGAGATGGATCTGGACAACCGCCATCTGCTGCGCGTGCTCGGCTACCGGTTGCTGCAGGCCGACGCTCCGGTGCTGGCGGTGCCGGTGTTCGAGCAGGTGCTGGCGATGGGTCAGGAGGAACCGCAGAGCTTCCGCGACCTTGGGCTGGCGCTGGCTGCAGCCGGCAAACCTCAGCAAGCGCTGGTGCCGCTGTATCAAGTAGTCGTACGGCCCTGGGATGCTCGTTTCGACGGTATCGCGTTGATCGCCCTGGATGAGCTGACCAACCTGGTGGCCGGCAGCAAGCCGCGTCTGGATACCAAGGAAATTGACCCGCGCCTGCTGCAGGCGATGCCGTTGGACCTGCGCGTGGTGCTGGCGTGGGATGCCGACAACAGCGACATGGACCTGTGGGTGACCGACCCGAACGGTGAGCGCGCGTACTACGGCAACCGCCTGACCTACCAGGGCGGGCAGATGTCACAGGACTTCACCGGCGGCTATGGTCCCGAGCAGTTCTCGCTGCGCAACGCCAAGCCCGGCAGGTACAAGGTGGAGGCGAACTACTTCGGCAGCCGCCAGCAGCTGGTGACCGGTGCGACGACGCTGATGCTGCGCCTGACCACCCATTGGGGTACGCCGAAGCAGAAGGACCAGATGGTGACGATGCGGCTGAAGGACCGCGCCGAGACCGTGCTGGTGGGCGAATTCGAAGTGAAGTAGAGCCACGCCATGCGTGGCTGTCGCAGCCCTGACCTTGCAGAGGTAGAGCCGAGCCTACGCTCGGCTCTACAAGGGGCCAGAACTCACTGTGCTGGCACAACACCCTTGAATGCTGGTGAGGGCGCTTCTTTTCGCAACCCGAACAGCGGCCGCAGCCAGCGCACACGGCGCACCAGCAGTTCGTGGATGAGAAGGCAGCCGCCGACGGTACCGACCAGTAGCAGTGCCGGTTCGGCCCACGGTCCCAGCTGCAGGGGCTTGAGCCAGAACAGCAGGACGATGATCAGGCTCTGGTGCAGCATGTACCAGGGATAGATCGCCTCCGTGCAATACGGCATCCAGCGGAACGGGCGGTCCAGGAAGACCTTGCCCCAGCCCAGGATGGCAAGCAGCGCGGTCCAGACATACAGCGACTGGCTGGTCCTGACCTGCAGGTCCCAGAACGGTTCGGGCCATTGGCGCAGCGGTGAGTCCGCCGACAGCACCTGGCCGAGGATGCGCAGGCCCATGTACCAGCCGACGGCGGCCAGTGCCAGCCACATGGTGGTACGGCGCAGTGCGACCACGCGTTCCCAGAACACCGGCTCGCGACCGAGCAGGTAACCGGCCAGGAACACCGTCGCGTACTTGGCGTGCTGGTACCAATCGCCGAGCACGGCGTTGGTGGACGGGTAGATCGGCTCCAGCCACACGACCCAGGCCAGCAGCAGGGCAGAAGGGATGCCGATCAGCAGCGTCGGTGATGCCGCCATGCGTTCGATCCCACGGCGCACCACTGCCGTCCGCAGCAGTGGCATCAACAGGGCCAGCACGAGGGTGTAGTTCCACAGATAGGCCAGGTACCAGAGATGGTTCCAGGTGATGCCGTACTGCCAGCCGGCGAAGCTGCCTTCCGGCCATGGCCGCACCTGCCAGTAGCGCAGCAGGAAGTGGCCGAAACCGGGCGCCACGTGGCCGTTGGCCACGCCCTCGCAGTAGGGCTGGATCGGCACGATCACGAACATGCCGAACAGCAGGGGCAACAGCAGCTTCCAGGTACGCAGGCCGGCGAAGCGCAGCAACCTGGTCTCCGGCCGCATCAGTGCGATGGCGACGCCCGAGATCAGGAACAGCAGCGACATCCGCCAGCGGTTGACGAACACCATGGGCCACTGCAGCCATTCGGCGGTGTGCACGCTCTTGAGGTGGAAACCCCAGTCGTCCACATAGGCCATACCGGTGTGGTAGAGGATGAGCAGGGTAAAGGCGAATACGCGCAGGGCGTCGATGTCGTGGCGTCGATTCATGGTCGTGGCGGGTCGATGGGTGAGGCCACGGTGAGCGTGTATCGGGGTGTCATCCATCGGCAGGGGGCAGCCGGGACCGATTCAGTGACCAATGGCGGACGCCGCGGGACGAATGGAGCCGCTACCCTCGAACCCTTGATGCACGCTGGAGCGCCCGTACGACATGGATGCAGCAATGGCCAAAGGCAGCCCCACGCGTTGGCGTACGTCCACCCGTCTGTTGGTGTGGGCGGCGATCCTCTCGGCCTCGGCCGTGACCAATGCCTTGGTCGAAGTGATGGATGCCAGCCGCCGCGGCGCGGATCTCAGCCTTTGGGAGCCGATGATCTGGGAGTTCAGCAGCCTCAGCCTGATTCTGTTGACCCTGCCGCTGTTGTGGTGGGGATGCGAACGCTGGCCGCTGCACGCCGATACCTGGAAGCGGCGTTTGCCGCTGTATCTACTGGCCAGCGTGGGCTGGTCGTTGCTGCATGTGGTGGGAATGATGTTGCTCCGGCACCTTGCCTATGCGGCGCTGGGCTATCGCTACCAGGACGATGCCGGCTGGTTGGAGCGCTTTGCATACGAATACTTGAAGGATGTGCGCACGTTCGCGATGTTCGTGGCGCTGGAGCACTTTGCCAGCTGGTTCGGTCGGCGCAGACAGGGCGAGGCGAGCCTGCTGGCCGAGCCCGACGTCGGCCCCCCGGTCGAACCGGTCGATCGTCCCGACCATTTCCTGGTGCGCAAGCTGGGCAAGGAGTTCCTGGTGGCCACGGCCGACGTCGAGTACGCCCAGGCCGCTGGCAACTACGTCAACCTGCGGGTGCGCGGCCATGACTACCCGCTGCGGATCACCATGGCGGTACTGGAGCAGCGGCTGGACCCGGGCGTGTTCCTGCGTCCGCACCGCAGCTGGCTGATCAACCGCGACCAGCTGCGCTCGATCGAACCGCTGGATGGGGGTGAGGCGCTTCTGCATATGGCCGATGGCGCCAAAGTGCCGTGCAGTCGGCGACAGCTGCCACTACTGCGCCAGGCCCTCGCGGGAACATGAGCGGGCGGACCGGTCGGCCCGCCCGCGCAGGGATTACTTCTTGTCTTTCTTGATCATCGCGTCGATGCGCGCGGCGCGGGCTTCCGAGCCCGGATGCGAGGACATCAGGCCGCCGTCGCTGGACAGTTTGCGGAACATGCTGGCCAGGGCCGCCGGATCGTAGCTGTGGCGCTTCATGAACTGGTAGCCGTACTCGTCGGCCGCGCTCTCTTCCTTCTGCGAGAACTGCGCGTTGATGAAGCCTTCGGCCAGTTCGCCGAGCTGGCCCTGGCTGAGCTGGGTCAGGTTACCGTTGCCGGATGCGGCAAGGCCTTCGCGGCCGGCCGAGGCGAGCAGGGAGGTGCGCATCTTGGTCTTGCTGTGACCCAGCTTCACGTGGCCGATTTCGTGGCCGATCACGCCGCGCACTTCGTCATCGCTGGCCATGTCCATCAGGCCGGTGTAGACGCGGACGCAGCCGTTGGCCATCGCCCAGGCGTTGACGTCGGCGGTGCGGTAGACCTTGAAATTCAGGTTCAGTCCGTCCTCGTTGGCCAGGCCCTGGGTGATCTTGGCCAGGCGCTGGGCGTACGGATCGTTGCCGGCCACCACCTGGTTCTCCTTGTCCATGTAGGCGCAGGCCTGGTCGGCTGCAGCCGAGACTTCCGCGTCGGACAGGGTCAGCGCCTTGCCGGCCTTCAGGCCGGTGCCGGTCAGGCCCTTGAGGTCGAGGGCAGAAGCATTGGCGGCCAGCAGGCAGGCGGCCAGGCACAGGGTGGAACGCATGATCGTCATTGAATTGGTGCTCCTTGAATGGGAATGGGCCGCGCGTCCCCCTGTTCCCGCGGCGGTGCGGAAGTCTACCGGTATCGCGTGGCCGGGTGTGCAGCCGGGTCCGGGACTGCCTCGCCGCCGGGTGGACGCCTGCGGTATCATTCGCAGTCATCTTTTGAATGCATAGCCGCCGACATGATCGAACTGAATCCTGTCCGCCAGCGCATCGCCGATCTGACCGATCGCGTGTTGTCGCTCCGGGGGTATCTTTGACTACGACGCCAAGAAAGAGCGTCTTGAAGAAGTAACGCGGGAGCTGGAAAGCCCCGACGTCTGGAACAACGCCGAGTACGCCCAGAACCTGGGGCGCGAGCGCTCGACCCTGGAAAAGACCGTGGGCGGCATCGCCGCGGTGCTGGAAGGCCTGAGCGACGCCACCGAACTGCTGGAGCTGGCCGAGTCCGAGCAGGACGAGGACACCGCGCTGGCCGTGGTGGCCGACCTGGACAAGCACCAGGCGCACGTGGAGAAGCTGGAGTTCCAGCGCATGTTCTCCGGCCAGATGGACACCGCCCCGGCGTTTGTCGACATCCAGGCCGGCGCCGGTGGCACCGAAGCCCAGGACTGGGCCGAGATCCTGCTGCGCATGTACCTGCGCTGGTGCGAATCGCGTGGCTGGAAGACCGAGCTGATGGAAGTGTCCGGTGGCGACGTCGCGGGCATCAAGTCGGCCACGCTGCGTGTGGAAGGCGACTACGCCTATGGCTGGCTGAAGACCGAGACCGGCGTGCATCGCCTGGTGCGCAAGTCGCCGTTCGACTCGGACAACCGCCGCCATACCAGCTTCACCTCGGTGTTCGTGTCGCCGGAAGTGGACAACAACATCGAAATCGACATCAACCCGGCCGATCTGCGTACCGATGTGTACCGCTCGTCCGGTGCGGGTGGTCAGCACGTCAACAAGACCGAGTCGGCGGTGCGTATCACCCACATTCCGACCAACACGGTCGTGGCCTGCCAGACCGGCCGCAGCCAGCACCAGAACCGCGACAACGCGATGAAGATGCTGGCCGCCAAGCTGTACGAGCTGGAAATCCAGAAGCGCAATGCCGAGCGTGATGCGGTGGAAGCCACCAAGTCCGACATCGGCTGGGGCAGCCAGATCCGCAACTACGTGCTCGACCAGAGCCGTATCAAGGACCTGCGCACCGGCATCGAGCGTTCGGATACGCAGAAGGTGCTCGATGGTGACCTGGACGAATTCGTCGAGGCCAGCCTGAAGGCCGGCCTGGCGGTTGGCTCCAAGCGCATCGATGCCTGATGCGTGCCCGGCGACAGCGGTACCGTCCGCTGCCCGGGCCCTGTATTGCGGGACGTCATGGGCGTCCCGCAATGCTGTTGAAACCTGCAGGGCAGGGTGATGATGCGCAGTGAAGCCGAACGCAAGGAACTGGGTGGCTTTCTCAAGGCCTGCCGCGCGCGGGTCGAGCCAGCAACACTGGGGCTGCCCGCGGGGCGCAGGCGCACGCCGGGCCTGAAGCGCGAGGAAGTCGCGCTGGCGATCGGGGTCAGCGTCAGCTGGTACACCTGGATCGAGCAGGGCCGCGAAGTGCGGGCCTCGCCCGAGGTGCTGGAGCGTCTGGCGCAGGTGCTGCGGATGAGCGACGACGAGCGCGCCTACGCGTTCGCGCTGTCCGGCTACGGGGTGCCGCTGGAGTCCCCCGACGAGACGGTGACCGACGGCCTGCGCCAGCTGGTGGAGGCGATGCAGCCGATCCCGGCCTACGTGCGCAATACCCGTTTCGACATCCTGGCCTGGAATCCGGCCATCGCCGACCTGTTTGTCGACTACGGTCAGTTGGCGCCGCATGAGCGCAATACGCTGCGGCTGATGTTCCTGTATCCGCCGTACAGAACGTTGATCCTCAACTGGGAAGAAATGACCCGCGGCCTGCTGGCCAGCTTCCGCGCGGCGATGGCGCAGGCACCGGACAAGGCGCCGTTCCTGGCGCTGGCCGAGGATATCGGCACGCACAGCGAGCAGTTCCGTGAGTGGTGGCCGGAGCACGATGTGCGTCGTTTCGACGAAGGTGCCAAGAAGCTGAACCATCCCACGCGCGGGCTGCTGGACCTGCAGTACGTGGCGCTGGTGCCGGAGAGCCGGCACGACCTGTCCCTGGTGACCTACCTGCCGCGCAGGTAAGGGGTTGTTCGGCAGGGCTTGCAGCCCTGCACCTGCAGAGGCCAGAGCCGAAGCAACAGCAACAGCAACAGCGGGCTTTCCGTGGGTTGGCGGGGCGGTGTCGGATTGCGGGGACGCCGTGAACCCGTCCATGGGGGCTTGGCCGCGGCATCCATGCCGCGGACACCCCGCAATCCGACACCGCCCCACCTCTGACAGATCCCCGTGATCGGGTAGATCCACGCCATGCGTGGATGCTTCTCGGTTTCAATTCGAGATATTCGATCTCGATGGAGATTCATCCACGCATGGCGTGGATCTACCGTGTCGACCAAGGTCGACACCTACCAACAGCCGCGGGAAATTGTCGAAGGCGGGATGGGTCCGGTGACGGGAGTGTCCGCGGCATGGATGCCGCGGCCAAGCCCCCATGGATGGGTTTACGGCGTCTCCCGCCACCGGACCCACCCCGCCATCCCACGGAGTGCCGCTGTTGCTGTTGCTGTTGCTTCTGCCGTTGCTGTTGCCTCTGCGGGTGCAGGGCGCAGCCCTGCCGGGAACCCCACCCTATTCAGGCAGGTAAGTGCAGGTCACAGGATAAACAGACGCCTTGTTGCCTTTGCCGATCGGGTCCACATTCCTTGTCAGGAAACGGGCAGCCGCCCGTTGTCGAGACAACAGGAGACCTGCATGTCCGCTTCCCCCGCAGCCCCCGCTGCCATTTCCCGCGATCCGGCCACCGGCCAGCAGATCGCCAGCCATCCCTTCGCCACTGCCGCCGAACTGGAAGCGATCCTTGATCGCGGCCAGGCCGGCTTTGCTGCCTGGAGTGCGCAGTCACTCGAACAACGCGCGAGCGTGCTGCGTGCGATGGCGGCCGTGCTGCGTCGTGACCGTGAGCCCCTGGCCGCGCTGGCCACCGCCGAGATGGGCAAGGTCCACGCCGAGTCGCTGGCCGAGATCGAGAAGTGCGCGGTGCTGTGTGACTGGTACGCCGACAACGGCGCGGCCTTCCTGCGCGACGAGCCGACCGCGGTGGCCGACAACAAGGCCTATGTCTCCTACCTGCCGCTGGGCGTGGTGCTGGGCATCATGCCGTGGAACTTCCCGTACTGGCAGGTGATGCGCGCGGCCGTACCGATCCTCATGGGGGGCAATGGTTTCCTGCTGAAGCCTGCCGAGAACATCGTCGGCACCGCCGCGCTGCTCGCCGCTGCGTGGCGCGATGCGGGCCTGCCGGAGGGCACCTTCATCGCCGCCAACATCAGCCGCGAGGGCACCAGTGCCGCCATCGCCGATGACCGCATCGCGGCAGTGACCCTGACCGGCAGCGTCGCCGCCGGGCGCAGCATCGCCGCGCAGGCCGGACAGGCGCTGAAGAAGGTGGTGCTCGAGCTGGGTGGCTCGGATCCGTTCATCGTGCTGGCCGACGCCGACCTGGACGCCGCAGTCGATGCCGCCGTCGCCTCGCGCTTCCAGAACACCGGGCAGGTGTGCATTGCCGGCAAGCGCATCATCGTCGAAGAGGCCGTGTATGAGCGTTTCGTGGCGCTGTTCTGCGAGCGTGTGCAGGCGCTGACCGTCGGCGATGGCCGCGAAGCCGGCAACCGGATCGGCCCGATGGCCCGCCAGGACCTGCTTGAACAGCTTGATGCGCAGGTGCGCGCTTCGGTCGAGGCCGGTGCGCAGCTGCTGGTGGGCGGCAAGCAGCTCGATCGCCCGGGCAGCTTCTATGCCCCCACCGTGCTGGCCGGCGTCGAGCCCGGAATGCAGGCGTTCGATACCGAGACCTTCGGGCCGGTGGCGTCGATCAGCCGCGCGCGCGACGCCGACCATGCGGTGGAACTGGCCAACCAGAGCGAGTTCGGCCTCAGCGGCAATCTGTGGACGGGCGACCACGCCCGCGCGATGCAGCTGGCGCGCCGGCTGCAGACCGGTGGCGTGTTCGTCAACGGTTTCTCGGCCTCCGATCCGCGCGTGCCGATCGGCGGCGTGAAGAAGAGTGGCTTCGGCCGCGAGCTGTCGCACTTCGGTATCCGCGAATTCGTCAACGCGCAGACGGTGTGGTTCGACCGCCGTTGACACGGGCCATCCACGCCTGCTGTCAGCATCCCTGCAACGTTCCATCATCACGTACTGCGAGAAGGACGTCATTCCATGTCCAAGGGTTCCGATCTGCTCGTCGCCGCACTCGAAAACGAGGGCGTCGAGCGCATTTTTGGCATTCCCGGTGAAGAGAACCTCGATGTCGTCGAGTCGCTTCGCCACTCCAGCATCGAGCTGGTCATCACCCGCCACGAACAGGCTGCCGTGTTCATGGCCGCCACCTATGGCCGCCTGACCGGCAAGCCGGGCGTCTGCCTGGCCACGCTCGGCCCGGGCGCACTGAACTTCACCACCGGTGCGGCCTATGCACTGCTCGGTGCGTGGCCGGTGATCATGATCACCGGGCAGAAGGGCATCGTTGCCAGCAAGCAGGCGCGCTTCCAGATCGTGGATATCGTCGGCACGATGAAGCCGCTGACCAAGTCCGCACGGCAGATCGTCTCGGCACGCACCATCCCGATCATCGTGCGCGAAGCGTTCCGTACCGCGCAGGAAGAACGCCCCGGCCCGGTGCTGCTGGAATTGCCCGAGGACATTGCGGCGATGGAGGTCGAGGACGTCGCAATGATTCCGCCGCACCCGGTGGATCGGCCGATTGCCAGCCCCGAGGCATTGGATCGTGCGGCGCAGATCATCCGCGACGCCAAGCGGCCGTTGCTGGTGATCGCGTCGGCGGCATCGCGGCCACAGTCCAGCGAGGCGCTGTCGGCCTTCGTGCTGCGCGCCGGTATTCCGTTCGTCACCACGCAGATGGGCAAGGGCGCGGTGGCCGGTGGTTCGGGCCTGTACATGGGCACGGCGGCGCTGAGCGAGCGCGACTACGTGCACATGGCCATCGACCAGGCCGACGTGATCGTGACCATTGGCCACGAGGTGACGGAGAAGCCGCCGTTCGTGATGCGCCCGGGGGGGCGCACGGTCATCCACATCGGCTATTCGCAGGCGGCGGTGGAGCAGGTGTACTTCCCGCAGGTGGAGGTGATCGGCGATATCGGCCGTTCGCTGACCCTGCTGGCCGACCGTATCGAAGGCAAGATCGACAACGCCGCGGCGCTGCTGCCGCTGCGCGCGACGATCCTGGAGCACATCGCCGATCGTGCCGATGAAGCGGGCTTCACCCCGCAACGGCTGGTGCATGACGTGCGCCAGGTGATGCCGCCGGACGGCATCGTGGCGCTGGACAACGGCATGTACAAGATCTGGTTCGCGCGCAACTACCGTACCCAGGTGGCGAACACGCTGCTGCTGGACAACGCATTGGCGACGATGGGTGCAGGCCTGCCGTCGGCGATCATGGCCTCGATCCTGTACCCGCAGCGCCGCGTGCTGGCGGTGTGTGGCGATGGCGGTTTCATGATGAACAGCCAGGAGCTGGAGACCGCGCGCCGGCTGGGACTGAACCTGGTGGTGCTGATCCTCAACGACGGTGCCTACGGCATGATCCGCTGGAAGCAGGCGGTGGACGGCTTCGCCGACTACGGCATGACCTTCGGCAATCCGGACTTCGTCAAATACGCCGAGGCGTATGGCTGCCAGGGGCATGAGGTGACCGCGATCGAGCAGTTCATTCCGACGCTGGAAGCGGGGTTCACGGCGGGCGGCGTGCATCTGGTGTCGGTGCCGATTGATTATTCGGAGAACCAACGGGTGCTGGTGGACGAGCTGCGGCAGGCGTTCCCCGGGAACGGGTGAATCCGGGGCATGGCCCGGTAGATGTCGACCTTGGTCGACACGGGGGCGCCAACCAAGGTTGGCGGCTACCGGGGCGTCGGTGCCGCGATATCCGGTAGGTGTCGACCTTGGTCGACACGGGGGCGCCAACCAAGGTTGGCGGCTACCAGGGCGTCGGTGCCGCGATATCCGGTAGGTGTCGACCTTGGTCGACACACGATGATTCGCCAGCCAAGGTTGGCGGCTACCGGAGCCGGGGCGGCCCAAGGCCAGGGCGCTGTCCAGCGGCCGGGGAGGGGCGCTTTTGGTATGCTGGGCAACCGGCTGTGCCGGGCGCAAGACTCCCCCTCACTACACGATTCCCGCAGATCCATGAGCGAAGCTACCGATACCCCCCCCGTCGACGAAAACAAGTTGATCGCCGAGCGCCGTGAGAAACTCAAAGCGCTGCGTGGGCAGGGCATCGCGTACCCGAACGACTTCCGTCGCGAGGACTTCGCCGGCAGCCTGCAGGAAGAATTCGCCGACGCGGAACAGTGGACCGCCGAAACCCTGGAAGGCAACGGCCGCCAGGTGAAGATGGCTGGTCGCCTGATGGCCAAGCGGGTCATGGGCAAGGCCAGCTTCGCCCAGATCCAGGACGAATCCGGCCGCATCCAGCTGTTCCTGCAGGGCAGCGTGCTGGGCGATGCCTACACCGCCTTCAAGGGCTGGGACGTGGGCGACATCATTGCGGTCGAAGGTGGCCTGACCCGCACCAAGACCGGCGAGCTTTCGGTCAAGGCCGAATCGATCCGCCTGCTGACCAAGTCGCTGCGCCCGCTGCCGGACAAGTGGCATGGCCTGGCCGACGTCGAGCAGCGCTACCGCCAGCGCTATGTCGACCTGATCGTGACCCCGGAGTCGCGCGCGGTCTTCATCAAGCGCTCGAAGATCATCCGTGCGATGCGTGCATGGCTGGACAACCGCGACTTCCTCGAAGTCGAGACGCCGATGATGCATTACATCCCCGGTGGCGCGGCGGCCAAGCCGTTCACCACCCACCACAACGCGCTGGATCTTGACCTGTACCTGCGCGTGGCGCCGGAGCTGTACCTCAAGCGCCTGACCGTCGGTGGCCTGGAGCGCGTCTACGAGATCAACCGCAACTTCCGCAACGAAGGTGTCAGCACCCGCCACAACCCGGAATTCACCATGATGGAACTGTACGAGGCGTATGCCACGTACAACGAGATCATGGACCTGACCGAAGGCGTGATCCGTGACGTGGCGCAGTCGGTGAACGGCTCCACCACGGTTGAGTGGGACGGTGCCAACATCGACCTGGGCCCGGCGTTCCGCCGCTGGCGCATGGACGAGGCGGTACGCCACCACAACCCCGAAATCTCCGCGGCCGACTGCACCGACCGTGATGCGCTGCTGCGCCATTGCGAGCGCTTGAAGATCCGCGTCAAGCCGTCCTACGGCTGGGGCAAGCTGCTGCTTGAGATCTTCGAAGCCACCGTCGAGCACACCCTGATCCAGCCGACCTTCATCACCGATCACCCGGTGGAGGTCTCGCCGCTGGCCCGCGCCAACGACAACGATCCGGGCTATACCGACCGCTTCGAACTGTTCGTCAACGGCAAGGAGCTGGCCAACGGCTTCTCCGAGCTGAACGACCCCGAAGACCAGGCCCAGCGCTTCCAGGCGCAGGTGGCGGCGAAGGAAGGTGGCGACGACGAGGCCATGCACTACGACGCCGACTACATCCGTGCGCTGGAGTACGGCATGGCGCCGACCGGCGGCCTCGGCATCGGCGTCGATCGCCTGGTGATGCTGCTGACCGGCAGCAGCTCGATCCGCGACGTACTGCTGTTCCCGTACATGCGTCCGGAGCAGTAACCGGCATTTTTCGGCGTCTGTTTGTGCGCGCCGTCTCGGTTTGAGACGGCGCGATTGACGCGTCCCGCACTGGGCGTATCGTTATTGCACAACCTTGACACCGGCTATGGCTTGATGGCGTCAGGGGAGGCCGCAATGTGGAGAATCCGCTTCACATTGTGACGACGATCATGAATCGGGGGGCTTGTGACGGGAGTCGAGCCGATGCAGGGTGCCAGCGTGCACAGCGGCGGGGTATCCTCGGCCGCTGACCTTTCAGCATGGTCGAGAAAGCAGGCAGAGAACGCCTTGAACATCGTCATCGTCGATGACCAGACTTCCGCACGGACGATGCTTCGTCACGTCATCGAGGACATCGCGCCGGAACTGAGCGTGCATGACTTCGGCGATCCGTTGACCGCGTTGGCCTGGTGCGAATCGTATCCGGTCGACCTGCTGCTTCTTGATTACCGCATGCCGGAGATGGACGGGCTGGAATTCGCCCGCCGCTTCCGCCGGCTGCCCAAACATCGCGATATTCCGGTGATCCTGATCACCGTGGTCGGCGACGAGCCGATCCGCCAGGCGGCGCTTGAAGCCGGCGTGATTGATTTCCTGGTCAAGCCGATCCGCCCGCGCGAGCTGCGCGCACGCTGCTACAACCTGTTGCAGTTGCGCCAGCAGACCGAGAACGTGAAGCAGCGCGCCCTGTCACTGGAGCAGCGGCTGCTGGCCAGCATGCATGAGGTGGAGGAGCGCGAGCGTGAGACGCTTTCGCGGCTGGCACGTGCGATCGAATTCCGTGATGCCGGCACCAGTGCCTACCTTGAACGGATGGCGCGCGTGGCTGGCCTGATCGCCGAGCAGCTGGGCCTGCCGGAGGACGACGTCAAGCTGATCGAAATGGCTGCGCCGCTGCACGACATGGGCAAGATCGCCATTCCCGATGCGGTGCTGCTCAAGCAGGGCAAGCTCAATGATGAGGAGCTGGCGATCATGCGTCGGCATCCGCGCATTGGCCACGAACTGCTCAGTGGCAGCCAGAACCGCTTCATCCAGGTCGGTGCATTGATCGCGCTGCGCCACCATGAGCGCTACGACGGCAGTGGCTACCCCGATGGCCTGGTCGGCGACGCGATTCCGCTGGAGGCACGCATCGTCGCCGTGGCCGACGTGTTCGATGCGCTGATCTCGCCGCGCCCCTACAAGGAAGCGTGGACGATGGAAGCCACCATGGCCTACCTGTATGCCCAGCGCGGGCGTCTGTTCGATCCGCGTTGCGTGGATGCATTGCTGCGCGGCCGCGAGCAGCTGGAACAGATCTGCGCCGAGCACTCCATCGCCTCTGCACGGCCGGGACTGGGCGCGTGAAACGCCTGCTGTCGCGATTGCGGCTGCGCCTGTCCCAGCGGCAGGACAGTGAGCACGGGCAGCAGATCGTCCGCATCATCCTGATCAGCCTGATTCTGGCGTACGTGCTGCTGCCTTCGGCACGGCATGAACTGCCGCACACCCAGTATGTCGGAGTGCTGGCGATCGTGCTGACCGGCCTGAGCCTGTCGCTGCTGTTGTTCGGCTGGCTGCTGTGGCGACCGCAGCGCTCCGATCCCCGGCGCGTACTGGGCATGCTGGCCGACTACGGGTTGATCGCCGCCGGCATGATCCAGATGGGTGAGCCGCTGTCGTGGGTCTACATCGTGGTGATGTGGGTGACGGTGGGCAACGGCATGCGCTTCGGCAACCACTACCTGTATGTGGCCGTGGCGATGGCGATGGTCAGCTTCGGCAGTACCGCACTGTCCACTCCGTACTGGCAGCAGAACGCGCGCCTGGCCATCGGCCTGTGGCTTGGCCTGGCCGCGGTTCCCCTGTATTTTTCCACGCTGCTGCGGCAGTTGACCGAAGCGATGGCCGAGGCGCGGCGCGCCAGCGAAGCCAAGAGTCGATTCCTGGCCAACATGAGCCACGAGTTTCGCACGCCACTCAATGGATTGAATGGCATGACGGAAGTGTTGGCGACCACGCGCCTGGATGACGAGCAGCGTGAGTGCGTGAGTACCATCCAGGCGTCATCGCGCAGCCTGCTGGCGCTGGTCGAGGAAGTGCTGGACATCTCGGCGATCGAGGCCGGCAAACTGCGCGTCGTTGCCGAGGATTTCGTTCTTTCCGAAGTGATCCAGGCCATCGGCCTGATCCTGTTGCCGCAGGCCAAGGCCAAGCGCCTGGACTATCGGGTGAAGGTGGCCGAGACGGTCCCGCCGACACTGCGCGGCGATGTCGGGCATCTGCGGCAGATCCTGCTCAACCTGGCCGGCAACGCGGTCAAGTTCACCGATCATGGCCGGGTCGAGATCCGTGTCTGCGTTGTCCATGCAGACACCCAGGGTGGGGTGCGGCTGCGCTTCGACATTCTCGATACCGGCATCGGCGTCGCACCGGCGATGCGCCCGCGTCTGTTCGAGGCCTTCGAGCAGGCCGACGTCAGCATGGCCCGTCGCCATGAAGGTACCGGCCTGGGGACGACGATCGCCAAGGGACTGGTCGAAGCGATGGACGGCGAGATCGGGTACCTGGACAACCCGCCGCAGGGCAGTCACTTCTGGGTGGAACTGCCGTTCGCGCCGCCGCAGCCGGTGGTTCCGGGTGCGGTGCCGACCCTCGCTGCTGGCGACGAAGCCGGTGCCGGTGGCAACGTCATCGCGTTCGCCGATCCGTTCCTGCGCCATCGCGCACGGGTGCGCAGCATGCAGATCCTGGTCGCCGATGACCACGAGGCCAACCGCATGGTGCTGCAGCGTCTGCTGCAGAAGGCCGGGCACAAGGTGCTGTGCGTCGATGGTGGCGAGGCGGTGCTGGATGCATTGGCCGAAAGCGAGTTCGATGCGGCCATCGTCGATCTGCACATGCCGGGCATGAGTGGCCTGGACATGCTGAAGGAACTGCGGGTGATGCAGGCCGGTGGCGGCCCTCGCACGCCGGTGCTGGTGCTCAGCGCCGATGTCACTCCCGAAGCGATCCAGCACTGTACCCAAGCCGGTGCACATGCGTTCCTGGCCAAGCCTGTGGTGGCCGTGCGCCTGCTGGACACCCTGGCCGAGATCGCCAACAACGCCCAGCTCAAGACCAGTGCGCCGCCGATCGTGCGCACGGTCACCAATCTCGATGGCGTCCTTGATACCGGCGTGCTTGATGAACTGGCGTCGCTGGGAATGGGCGAGGGTTTCGAACGCGAGTTCATTCGCCAGTGCCTGGATGATGCCGAGTCGTGCCTGCGCAAGGCCGAAGGCGATGGCGAAGCGGCACGCTGGGACGCTTTCCGCGAGCAGTCGCATGCGATCAAGGGTGTGGCCAGCAACCTGGGCCTGGTACGCGCGTCCAACCGCGCCGGTGAATTGATGCGGATGGCCGACTGGCAGCTCAAAGCCGAATGGCGGCAACGTCTTGCGGTGCTGCAGGGTGCGATCAAGGAAGGTCGGCTGGCGCTCGATGCGCGCGCCGAACGCAAGGCGCGCGGCGTGGCCGACGACGGCGAACGCTAGCGCCGGGTCTGCCTGGCCTGCGCGGCGGCTTGCCCATGCTCGCACGTGCCATTAAAAAAAGCCCGGTGGCCAGCCGGGCTTGAACCCTGCGGGGGAGGGGGACGTATCAGGCCACATCCAGATTGGCGCGTCGGGTCTGCGCCTTGATCAAACGGTCCATGGTGCGCAGCGAACGGTCGCCCAGGGCGAGTGCCGAATCGACCCAGACCTTGGTGATTTCCAGCAGTTCGTCATAGCTGACCGCCTGCGCCAGGTTGCGCGCGGCATTCATCGCCAGGTACGACTGCGGCAGGCGCTGCTGCTGGCGGATGATCTCTTCGACTGCGCTGCGACCTTCACCTTTCCTGACCAGCACGTCGACCACGCCCATCGCGTGCATCTCCTCGGCGCTGTAGACACGGCCGTCGAGGATGATCTTCTCGGCCAGCTGCGGCGCCACCCGGCGGCACAGGAACGAGTAGGCGCCCATGCCCGGGAACAGGCCGAACAGCACTTCGGGCAGGCCCATGCCGCAGCCTTCCTCGGCCACGATGGTGTGGCAGGCCAGGGCCATTTCCAGGCCGCCACCCAGTGCATCGCCCTGGATCAGGGCGATCGAGCGGACATCGCCGCCAAAGCCGGTGTGCAGGTGGTGCACGCCCTCCACGCAGCGTTGCGCGTAGGTCAGCAGCAGGTCGCGGTTGCCTTCGCGGATCAGGCGGGTGAACAGGTCCAGGTCGCCGCCCAGGTTGTAGGCGGCGGCGTCGGAGGCCAGCACGAAATGGCGCAGCTGGCCGCTGTGGCGCTGCGCCGGGCCCCGCGTGATGGCGCTCATGTAGCTCCACATCTCGTCCAGCATGTCCTTGCGGCAGCAGGGACGCACGCCGGTGGAGGCATCGGCGTGCATGAACAGCCAGTGGGCCGCGCCGTCGGCGCTGTCCTGGGTGCGGATGGTGGCATAGGGCGAGCCGCTGCTGGGCAGCTTTTCGATGGTACTCATGGAAGGGTCCTCGGCGATGCGGCCCGCAGATAAAGGTGGTGGCCGGCGGGCCGAACGGTCCACTCACGCGGCGATGCTACACCGGCCCCGGGCCTACGCACGCGAAAAGGCCCGGGTCGTTGCCGACCCGGGCCTGAGCGCGTTCAACTTTCCAGAAACCCTTACGGGGCGGGCGTATCGCGAAGTTCGCGACGCAGGATCTTGCCGACGTTGGTCTTCGGCAGCTCTTTTCGGAATTCAACGATTCTCGGGTGCTTGTAGCCGGTCAGGTTGGCCCGGGCGTGTTCCTTGACCATCTCCGCGGTCAGGTTCGGGTCCTTCTTGACGATGACCACCTTGACCACCTCGCCGGACTTCTCGTCCGGTACGCCCACGGCGGCGACTTCCAGCACGCCCGGCATCATCGCGATCACGTCTTCGACTTCATTCGGGTACACGTTGAAGCCGGACACCAGGATCATGTCCTTCTTGCGGTCGACGATGTAGAAGAAGCCGTGTTCGTCCATCTTCGCCATGTCACCGGTGTGCAGCCAGTCGTCGGCGTCGATGGCCTTGGCGGTTTCCTCCGGGCGCTGCCAGTAGCCCTTCATCACCTGCGGGCCGCGGATGCACAGTTCGCCCACTTCACCCAGCGCCAGGATGTTGCCGTTGTCGTCCTTGATGCAGGCATCGGTGGACGGAATCGGCAGGCCGATCGAGCCGTTGTACTCGGCCAGGGTCAGCGGATTGATGCAGGCCGCCGGCGAGGTCTCGGTCAGGCCGTAGGCCTCGACCAGGGTGACGCCGGTGGTCTTCTTCCAGCGCTCGGCCACCGCACGCTGCACGGCCATGCCGCCGCCCAGGGTCACCTTCAGCGAGGAGAAATCGACGGTGTCGAAGCCGGGGGTGTTGAGCAGGCCGTTGAACAGCGTGTTGACGCCGGTGATCGCGGTGAAGCGCACCGACTTGAGCTCCTTGACGAAGCCCTTCATGTCACGCGGGTTGGTGATGAGATGGTTGCAGCCACCGAACTTCATGAAGACCAGGCCGTTCGCCGTCAACGCGAAGATGTGGTACAGCGGCAGGGCGGTGATGATCCATTCCTTGCCCATCTCGATGCCCGATGCGCTGATCCAGGCCGAGGCCTGCTGCATGTTGGCGATCAGGTTGCGGTTGGTCAGCATCGCGCCCTTGGCTACACCGGTGGTGCCGCCGGTGTACTGCAGGAACGCCACGTCGTCGTGGTCGATCTCGACCTTCGGCAGGGTGTGGCGGCTGCCCAGCTTGAGCGCCTGCTTGAAGCGGATCGCGCCCTTCAGATGGTAGTTGGGCACCATCTTCTTGATGTACTTGAGCACGAAGTTGACGATCGCGCCCTTGGCGCCGAGCAGATCGCCCAGGCCGGTGGTGATGACCTGTTTGACCTGGGTATCGGCGATGACCTGTTCGACGGTGTCGCCGAAGTTGTCCACCACCACCAGTGCGGTCACGCCAGCATCGACCAGCTGATGCTTCAGCTCGCGCGCGGTGTACAGCGGGTTGACGTTGACCACGGTCAAGCCGGCACGCAGCACGCCGAAGGTGGCCACCGGGTACTGCAGGCAGTTGGGCATCATCAGGGCGACGCGGTCGCCCTTCTTGAGCTTCAGTTCGCCCAGCAGGTAAGCGGCGAACTGTTCGACCAGGGCATCGGTCTCACCGTAGGTGAGGGTCTTGCCGAAACTGGAGTAGGCCGGTCGGTCGCGGTACTTCGCGACGGACGCGTCGAAGACCGAAACTACCGAATGGAACTCGTTGACGTCGATTTCGGCGGGAACGCCTTTCGGATAGCTCTGCAGCCAGGGACGATCCAGACTCATATTCCCCCTCCAGGAATCGTGATGATGGGTGCGGCGCGGACAGTATCCGCCAGAACCGCTCTCCGCAGCATACCGTCCCGTAGGGAAAACGCGAAGAGGCGTGCCGCGTAGTGGCTGGATGCGGCAGAAGACGCCGGGCATGGCCCGGCGCTGCCGATGGGGGCAGAGGTAGCGCCGGGCCATGCCCGGCGGAGTAGCCGCGTCAGCCGCGGCTGCGTACCGGTGCGCCGTTGGCCTTGTAGTACGGCGCGGTGCTGCGCGGCAGCGGGGTGCGGCCACGGATCACGTCGGCCAGCTTCTCGGCGATCATGATGGTCGGTGCGTTGAGGTTGCCGGTGACCACCTGCGGCATGATCGAGGCATCGACGATGCGCAGGCCTTCCAGGCCATGCACGCGACCCTGGCCATCGACCACCGCCATCGGATCATCGGCGTGGCCCATCTTGTTGGAGCAGGACGGGTGGTACGCGGTCTCGGCATGCTCGCGCACGAACGCATCGATCTGCGCATCGGTCTGCAGCGCGCTGCCCGGCGAGATCTCGCGGCCGCTGTACGGTGCCAGCGCCGGCTGCGCGAAGATCTCGCGGGTGATCCGGATCGCCGAACGGAATTCGCGCCAGTCCTGGTCGTGCGACATGTAGTTGAACAGGATGCTGGGATCTTCGCGCGGATCCTTCGAGCGCACGTGGATGCGGCCACGGCTCGGCGAGCGCATCGAGCCGACATGCATCTGGAAGCTGTGCGCCTTGATCGGGTTGGAGCCGTTGTAATTGATCGCCACCGGCAGGAAGTGATACTGCAGGTTGGGCCAGTCGAATTCGGCATCGCTGCGGATGAAACCGCCGGCTTCGAACTGGTTGCTGGCGCCGATGCCGGTGCCCAGGAACAGCCA
Organism: Stenotrophomonas sp. PA-6-5C; assembly: GCF_021605635.1. Classification (NCBI taxonomy): domain Bacteria; kingdom Pseudomonadati; phylum Pseudomonadota; class Gammaproteobacteria; order Lysobacterales; family Lysobacteraceae; genus Stenotrophomonas; species Stenotrophomonas sp. PA-6-5C. Next base: position 1,998 of record NZ_WKEE01000028.1, on the reverse strand, counting down.
TTCGGCGCCGATCGCCGGCTGGTTGTACAGCTTCAGTGCCGGGGCCAGCGAGACCGGCTTCTTGCACTCGTACTGCAGGTACATTTCCAGATGATCCTGCAGGTTGGCGCCAACGCCGGGCAGGTGATGCACCAGGTCGATGTCCAGGCTGCGCAGCAGGTCGGCCGGGCCGACGCCGGAGCGCTGCAGGATCTGCGGCGAGGCGATGGCGCCGCCGCACAGCAGCACTTCGCGGCGTGCGGTGGCGCGCTGCGGCTGGTCGTTGTGCAGCCACTGCACGCCCACGGCGCGCTTGCCCGAGAACAGGATGCGGTCGGTCAGCGCGTGGGTGACGATGGTCAGGTTCGGGCGCGGTTTGGCCAGGTCCAGGTAGCCACGGGCGGTGCTGGAACGACGGCCCTTCGGCGTGACCGTACGGTCCATTGGGCCGAAGCCTTCCTGCTGGTAGCCGTTGAGGTCGTCGGTGCGCGGATAACCGGCCTGCACACCGGCCTCGACCATTGCTGCGAACAGTTCGTTGTTGCCGGCCTTGGGCGTGGTGACGCGCAGCGGGCCGTCACCGCCGTGGTAGTCATTGGCGCCGATGTCGCGGGTTTCGGCCTTGCGGAAATACGGCAGGCAGTCCAGGTAGGTCCAGTCTTCCAGGCCCGGCATGCCGGCCCAGTTGTCGTAGTCCATTGCGTTGCCGCGGATGTAGCACATGCCGTTGATCAGCGACGAGCCGCCCAGGCCCTTGCCACGACCGCAATCCATCCGGCGGTTGTTCATGAAGGGCTCGGGATCGGTCTTGTACGCCCAGTTGTAGCGGCGGCCCTGCAGCGGGAAGGCCAGTGCGGCAGGCATCTGGGTACGGAAGTCGAGCCGGTAGTCCGGGCCACCGGCTTCCAGCAGCAGCACGCTGACATCGGCATCTTCGGTGAGGCGGGTGGCCAGCACGTTGCCGGCCGAACCGGCGCCGATGATGATGTAGTCGTACTCGTTATGGGTGCTCATGGTTGCTCTCCTGCAGGCCGGGCGCGCTGCATGCAGGCGTCCCGGCGGAATCTCGGATCGGCGCGGTGGCCGGACGATGGGCGGTGCTCGGGGCGCGCCGGTCAGAACACGCTGGCGTAGTCGCCCAGTTCGACCTGCACCGACTTGATGCGGGTGTAGTGGCCGAGGGTGGAGATGCCGTTCTCGCGGCCGACGCCGGACTGCTTGTAGCCACCCACCGGCATTTCGGCCGGCGACTCGCCCCAGGTGTTGATCCAGCAGATGCCGGCTTCCAGGCGATGGATGATGCGATGTGCGCGGCTGATGTCCTTGCTGACCACACCTGCGGCCAGGCCGAAGGTGGTGTCGTTGGCGCGACGCACCACTTCGTCCTCGTCGTCGTAGGCGAGGATGCTCATCACCGGCCCGAAGATTTCTTCGCGGACAATGGTCATGTCATCGCGGCAGTCGGAGAACACCGTCGGCAGCACATAGGCGCCATCAGCCAGGGCAGCATCGGTGGCACGACCGCCGCCGGTCAGCAGGCGCGCGCCTTCGCTCTTGCCGCTTTCGATGAAGCGCAGCACGTTTTCCATGTGCGGGAAGCTGGTCAGCGGGCCGAAGTTGGTCTCGGCGGCCATCGGGTCGCCGATGCGGATGCGGTTGACACGCTCGACCACGGCGGCCTCGAACGCGGCCAGCATGCTGCGCGGCACGAACACGCGGGTGCCGTTGGTGCAGACCTGGCCGGAGCTGAAGAAGTTGGCCATCACCGCGATGTCGGCGGCACGGTCCAGGTCGGCGTCGTCACAGATCACCAGCGGCGACTTGCCGCCCAGTTCCATCGTCACTTCCTTCAGCGACGACGACGCGGCGCTGGCCATGACCTTCTTGCCGGTGGCGACGCCGCCGGTGAAGGAGATCTTCTCGATCACCGGGTGCTCGGTCAGCCAGTTGCCGATCTCGCGGCCAGGGCCCTGCACGACGTTGAACACGCCGTCGGGCACGCCGGCTTCGGTGTAGATC